>JAQSXL010000202.1 GCA_029256685.1 Gammaproteobacteria bacterium
AAGTTTTGAAAGAAGTTTAATATCTAACTAAAGCGGAACCCCAGGTAAGGCCGCCACCAAAAGCTTCTAACAACAATAAATCACCCTGCTTTATTCGACCATCTTTAATACCCGCATCAAGTGCCAAAGGTACGGAAGCAGCAGAGGTATTAGCGTGTTCGGCTACGGTAATAATAACTCGCTCTTCGGCTAAACCTAACTTTTTAGCGGTCGCCATAATAATTCTCTTATTAGCTTGATGCGGAATTAACCAGTCAATAGCCGATTGTGGAATATTATTTTTTGCTAAAGTTTCATCTACTAAATTACCAAGCTCGGTAACCGCTATCTTAAAAACTTCCCGCCCTTCCATTTGTAAAAAGGGCTCCTCATCCGGAGTACGCTGCATGGCAAGCAAGCTAGGCACATGTAATAAATCTTTATAGCGGCCATCGGCATGCAAATGGGTAGAATAAACCCCAGGCTCATTAGCAGCCTGCATAATAACAGCCCCTGCTCCATCACCAAATAATACGCAGGTAGAACGATCATTCCAGTTAAGCATACGCGTTAAAGTTTCACTGCCAATCACCAAGGCCGTTTTAACAGCGCCGGTTCTAATAAACTGGTCAGCAATACTAAAGGCATAAATAAATCCAGAGCAAACCGCATTCACATCAAAAGCAATACATTTGCCAGTACCCAGACGCTCTTGCAATAAACATGCGGTACTTGGAAACACCTTATCGGGAGTTACCGTACCTACTATAATTAAATCAATATCAGTGGGCTTAAGATTCGCTGCAGCAAGAGCCCTAAGGGCCGCTTGTTCAGCCATACTAGAAGAAGTTTCATGATCCGCAGCAATATGGCGCTGAGCAATACCCGAACGCTCTCGAATCCACTCATCGGTGGTATCAATTATTTTTTCCAAATCGGCGTTAGTCAGTATTTTTTCCGGTAGATAACCACCTGTACCCACTATTTTGGAATAATTCATGCGGCTTCTTCTCCTAACAACTCATCAAGCTTGCTGCTGATTCGCTCGGGTACATTTTTATTAACTTCTTTAATGGCTTCACGAATAGCATTTCTAAATGCTTTAACATTCGCACTACCGTGACTCTTAATCACTATTCCACGCAAACCCAATAAACTGGCGCCGTTATAACGATCAACGTCTATTTTTCGTCCTAATTGCTTCAAGATGGGCAAGGCGCATAATCCAATTAGTTTGGTCAACAAGTTCCTACGAAATGCCTGCTTCATATAACCCGCCACCATTTTTGCCACACCTTCACTAGCCTTTAGCGCAACGTTACCCACAAAGCCATCACACACCACCACATCAAATTTGCCTTGAAAAATAACATTACCTTCTACATAGCCCAGATAATTAATGTAGGAATTATCGGCTAAAAGCTGAGCGGTACGCTTAACCTGCTCATTACCCTTAATTTCTTCCTCGCCAATATTTAACAATCCTACCTTTGGCGCGGTGATATTATCAACCGCTTCTGCTAAGACAGCGCCCATTATGGCAAATTGGAATAAGTGTTCTGCACTAGAATCAACATTAGCGCCTAGATCAAGAACCCGCACGGGTTTATCTGGTACCATGGTGGGCAATTTAGCAAGAATAGCTGGCCTATCAATGCCTGGTAGGGTTTTGAGAACAAAGCGGGCAATGGCCATCAAAGCACCCGTATTACCAGCACTTACACAAGCTTGGGCTTTGCCTTGTTTTACCAAATCGATGGCAACTCGCATTGAGGAATCTTTTTTACCACGCAATGCTTGCGATGGCGGTTCATTCATCGCAACACATTCAGAAGCATGATGAATCACCAATCGCTCGTTTTCTTGAGCCCTATGTATCACCAGCTCTTTACGTAATTGGTCACTGTCTCCAACCAATATTAAGCATAGTTCTGCGCACTCCTTTAAAACCATCAGGGCAGCGGGCACAATAACCTTTGGGCCATGATCACCACCCATCGCATCCAAAGCAATGGCTATATTTTTCATCCTAGAACTTTCGAGAGTATTGCAAATACCGTTCGCCATCCTTATTGACTCCTATGAAAAATTTACCGGGAGCCAGATGTCCGGCAAAGCTCGCCCTAGGAAAACAAGCCTAGGGCGGTTTGCGAAAAAATTCCGGCGGCTTTTGGTATTTGCACCCACCCGAAAATCCAATGCTTGCGAGGCAATTTTAGTCAAAGAAATTACTCTTCGTTATCAGCGGCAATTTCAGCTTTGGTCTTAATAACCTGACGTCCACGGTAATAACCATCGGCACTTACATGATGACGGCGATGCTTTTCACCTGTGGTTTGATCAACAGCTAAGCTAGTGTTATCAACTAAAGCATCATGAGAACGGCGATGACCAATTCTCGAACGAGATTTTCTACTTTTTTGTACAGCCATGAATATACTCCAATCAACTACTTTAATGCTAAAAATGTACCTTCAAAACCTTTTCAATATTTATTTTGAGGGCTCACTCTTGTTTGTTTTTAAATTTGCCAATACTTTAAATGGATTTACCTTTTCACTGGTAATCACCTGCTCCCTGTCAGCGATATTATAAGATACCGCAATAGCACAGTTTTCCGGCGCATGTTTGGCAACTATTGGTATACTTAACAGTATTTCATCCTCAACAATAGCCGCTAATTCTACCATAGTATTTTCAACCAGCAATGGCTCATAAGGGGCAGGTAGCATAGCAGCTTCTCTATCATTTGTCACTGGGCTTAATATAAACTTTGCAGAAATGGATTGCTGATAAGGCTCTAGGCAACGTTGGCAAGTTAACCAAACCTCAGTACTAATTTGGCCTTGTATGCAAGCGAGCCTCTGCTCATCGAGAAAAAAATTTAATTCGAGGTTAACCACACCCTCTTGTTGTTCTTGCAGATTGTTAATACGCGCTAAACTAGCCAGCGGCAATTGGCCAGCCAGTTGA
>JAQSXL010000039.1 GCA_029256685.1 Gammaproteobacteria bacterium
AACTTGGCCGGTAGAGGGTTTATAAGTATAGGTAGGTTGTAGTGGATCAGTGTTAAAATCAATGTCGACAAGGGCACAATTAAGATTAGCTGAGGCTATCCTTACCGTCCCATCACCTCCATCCTCATTAGCCGCTGCTGATATACCCGTATAACCTGTATTACCCATCAAAATAGTACATAAAATATCACTAGAGCCAAAATAGCTTACCTTATTAAATCGGTCAGCAAGCGCTAAATTAAACGTAAAGGGACTTGCTAGTTCTAAGCCTTTTAATAATTTAGCGCCTACCTGAAATATCTTTTTACTACTAAATCCCTTAAGGACACGACCATAAAATGCACGCCCCTTATGGGCAAGCGTCGAGCCAAAATTTGCAGGAGCTAGTAATACAAGGTGCTTTATGGGTGTATTACCATCGGCATAATAAAGCTGTAACCAGTTTCTTACCACTAAAGCGCTAGTGCTATGAGCGAGAATATCAACGCTACCTTTTTGAGTCGGTAACTGTTTTGCAAGCCATGCCGCTTGCATTGCTGCAGCTAAGTCGAAGAAGGTTATCTCATCATCCATCGATAAATAATCGGCTAAATTAATTACTTGCACATGGCGTCCCATTTGTGCTTCAATTAATTTAGCTAGCTTTATAAAGCTAGCGCTGGAATCACTCCAGCCATGGATGATTATTAGTGGTCTATTGGACATAAATGCGTTCCCTTACCAGGTATGCAACATTTATAGCAGAAGTGGATTGACTTTTCTAATTAAAAGTGTAAAGTGCGCCCCACAATTTTCACATGTATTAGAAACATTGACTATAATTATCAATAGCGGTAAAAAAGGTAAGGAGTTAAATATGACAAATCAAGTATCTAGCAGCAATTATGGCTCCGCAGTGGACATGAGTTTTAATGAAGAAGGTGAGTTTGGCGAATCAGTGGCGGATATTATCGATACTAGCCTAATTCCGCCTTCCGATTCCAAACGAAGCGAAGCAAGGCAACGCATTGAAGAACTAGCCGAGGCAAGACGTCTCAAAGAAGAACTAAGAGAGTTAGATTGGTTCCATTCCGATGACGATTTACAATGATTCTTCTTCAGGTTGGCTATATTCATCTAGCCAACCTGAGTTGGTTGTTATGGCTATTTGCCATTGTTCAGCCCAAGCATTCATAAATGCCATATGATTATATATATTGAATAAATCGCTGAGCAATATTTTTTTATCCTCAGGATTCAAGTTGTCTTGCATAATCATTTTGTATAAATCGGTTCGATTCAGTGGAAAATCATCTACTAAGCCAGAATAGCTTCCCGTGGTTACATATAAACCTTTTGGTAGAATACCTGAACTATGAGGGCCTATCCCTTTAACAGCTTTCACGACCTGCAAGCGTAGTTCTAGCCTATCCCCCGGGGCCGTATAATAGGGTAGGGTTGAAATAAAACCAAAATATATAGCGCCTGGCCCAGTGGGAACAGGTGGCAACATGGCTTTCCAACCTTTTGCAAATTTACCTTGATTAAATATAATAATAGTTTCGACGATTTGATTATTGCGAATAATGCGCAATTCCATAGTACCTGCCAATAAATCACTGCCATGACTAAACACCCAATCTGTATCCGTTTGTTGTAAGGGCAATTTAAGGTAAAGCGTGCGTGCAACAGGCGCTATATTTTTAGTTTGCAACTCAGCAGGCACATATACTGTTTTCAAAGCATATGCCGCATTAACGGCCAATAACAAAATCAAGTAAGATATATATCTCATATAATCCTTTTATCATTGCATTCTAATCAACGTCAGGTAAACTAACTCAATTTGCTTGTTTACGCTAGATCTAAATGAAGTTAAAAAGTATAAAACTAGCTGGTTTTAAGACCTTTGTCGATCCCACCAAGATACCTCTACAAAGTAATTTAATAGCCATAGTAGGTCCCAATGGCTGTGGTAAATCCAATATTATAGATGCTATCCGCTGGGTTATGGGCGAAAGTTCAGCTAAGCAATTGCGTGGCGGAGCAGTTACCGACATTATTTTTAACGGGTCTTCCGTGCGTAAACCAGTAGGCCAAGCCGCTATTGAACTTATATTCGATAATAGTGCGGGCAGTTTAGGCGGAGAATATGCAAAATATACCGAAATAGCCATTCGCAGGCAAGTGAGTCGCGATGGCCAGTCCAACTATTATTTAAATGGCACCCGCTGTCGCCGCCGCGATATTATAGATATTTTTTTAGGAACGGGGCTTGGACCACGTAGCTATGCCATTATTGAGCAAGGCACCATATCTCGTCTTATCGAAGCAAAACCAGAGGACTTACGCACTCATATTGAAGAAGCCGCTGGTATTTCCAAATATAAAGAGCGCCGTCGAGAAACCGAACTGCGTATGCAGCATACCAAGGATAACTTACAACGTATTAATGACGTACGTGACGAGATGGGTAAACAGCTTGAGCGCTTGCAAAAACAGGCCAAGATTGCCGAACAGTACAAAGAATTAAAAGCACAAGAACGGTTATTAAAAGCTAAACTGCTAGGCAAACGTTGGCAGCTTCTTTCCGAAGAGTTAACTATCCATGACAAACACCTAAAACAACAAGAGCTTAGCATTGAAGCTCAACAGACTCAATTGTACCAACAAGAAAACCAACTGATGGAGTTACAGGAGTTACATCATACTCATGCCGAGCAAGTGACGCAGATAGAGCAGGAAAACTATTTAAAAAAAAGCGAAATTACCCGTCTCGAACAAACCATACAGCATCAGCAGCAGCGTATTTTGCAACTTAATAACGATATAAGCCAAGCATCGCATAGTCTTGTTTCCCTACAACGACATAAACAAGAAGATGAACAGCAGGTTGAATCCTTAACTTATCAGCTAATAGAAATTGAGCCCCAATTACAACAAGCCAAAATTAATGAGACCGAATTACAAGCTAAATTAAACGAGGCGGAGCAAGCTCAACAACACTGGCAAACCTTATGGGATAAACATCTCATAGAAACCGCTCAACATACCCAAGAAGCCCAAATTCAACAGACTAAAATACAACATATTGAACGCACTTGGCAGGCTAATGAACAACGGATTGCAAAATTGCGTGAAGAGTTAGCCAACTTAGATGATAGTACTTTGCAATGTCAAATTGCTGAATTACACGAACAAAAAGAGGAGCATCTTAGCAAACAACAGCTCTTAGCAGAGCAACTTCATCAGATTCAAGTTCAAATTAACGACCAACGCGATATACATCAACAAGCTATTAAAGATTTACATAATCATCAGCAAATCTTACAAAAGTTAATGGCACAACATACCTCTTTACAAACCTTACAACAAGAAGCTTTAGGTAAAAAACATAATAAAATAGAACAATGGTTAAAAGATAATCAATTACAGAATACCAAACGTTTAGCTGAAAATGTGAAAGTAGTAGATGGCTGGGAAAGGGCCGTTGAGATTGTGTTAAATCAGCGCCTGCAAGCCATTGGTACTCGAGAACTCAAGTCGTTAGCTAACACCGTGATTAAGTTGGAACAGGGTAACATAACCCTATTAGATTTAAATCTTCAGGCCGATACCAAACCTGGGGAAGGCTTGTTAACGAGTAAAGTTCAGTCAGATTGGCCTATTGCTCATTGGTTAGCAGGGATTTATATTGCCGAATCATTACCATCTGCTTGGGAAAAGCTTGAGACATTAGCCGAATATGAATCGATTATTACCCGGGACGGAATATGGCTTGGCAAAGGTTGGTTGCAGGTTCAGCAGGGAACTGATGCTACGACGGGTATACTAGCGCGCGAAAAAGAACTACAGCAAGTAATGCTTGAAATTGAGGCAACACAGCAATCCTTAACTAAATTCGAACAGCTCACCCAAACCACTCAGGCAAATTTGGCCGAATTGGAGCACACACGCGAGCAAGTTCAGCATCAGGTAAACGATGACAAAAGCCATTCTGCACAAATAACCGCCCAGATTCAGATTAAACAGGCCAAATTACAACAATTGCAACAACGCAGTAAAGAATTAACTCAAGAAACTGCAGAATTACAGCAACAACAAAATGAAATTCAACTTGAATTGCAAGCTGTTCGTAAATCATGGCAAATAGCACTAGAAAATATGGATCGGTACCAGCAACGGCAAGCCGAGCTAAAAGCCGCCAGAGAAACTGCAACTGAAAGTTATCGTACCGTTAACCAGGAGGTGCGCGCAAACCATGAGCAAGTTCAAGGATTAAGCTCCCGGCTACAAACTTTTACCGTGCAACTGGATACCAAACGTCAGCATATGCTAAGAGTAGAAAACCAATTGGTAGAGCAGCAGCAACGTTGCGAGCTGTTACAGCAACAATTGTTAGAAACAGAAGCCCCGCTTATAAATTTAAACCAAGATTTACAAAAGAATTGTCAAGTGCAACTGACTACCGAACAGGCCCTTGCTGAAGCCCGCGATAAACTACA
Organism: Gammaproteobacteria bacterium; assembly: GCA_029256685.1. Lineage (GTDB taxonomy): Bacteria > Pseudomonadota > Gammaproteobacteria > JAQSXL01 > JAQSXL01 > JAQSXL01. Next base: position 4,485 of record JAQSXL010000039.1, read on the forward strand.
GGAAGTTAACAACAGTATTAAAACTGCCGAAAAAAATAAATTGATTATTGAACAGCAATTGCAAACCATTCGAACTCAATTAGAAGCACTACGAATCGATAAGCAATCCACCTTGGTACGTAGAGATACGCTAGAAGAGCAATTATCAGAAAGTCACCATCAATTAACCGATATGCTAGGTCTATTGACTCAAAGTGATACCATTAACCATCTTGACGATGGAATTAACCAGCTAAATCATCGCATTCAACGTTTGGGCGCTATAAATTTGGCCGCTATCGAAGAGTATCAAACCGAAGCCGAGCGCAAGCAATATCTTGATACTCAATATGAGGATTTAGTCACCGCCCTAACGGCTCTGCAAGAAGCAATTCGTAAAATTGATCAGGAAACTCGCCATCGCTTTCAGGAAACTTTTGCGCAAATTAATCAAAGTTTGCAAAATCTTTTCCCAACCATATTTGGGGGTGGACAAGCTTATCTTGAGTTAACCCATGATGATTTATTGGAGGCAGGGGTTAATATTATGGCAAGGCCACCCGGTAAACGAAATAGTACTATCCATTTACTGTCGGGAGGGGAAAAAGCGCTGACTGCCGTTGCTTTAGTATTTGCTATATTTCAACTCAATCCAGCTCCATTTTGTCTACTCGATGAGGTTGATGCACCACTTGACGATGCTAATGTGGGGCGCTTTTGTAGTTTACTAAAAACCATGGCCGATAAGGTACAGTTTCTATTCATTACACATAATAAGGTCACCATGGAGGCTGCCGAACAGTTGATTGGAGTCACCATGCGAGAGCCTGGCGTATCCAGATTAGTGGCGGTTGATATTGCTGAGGCCCTAAAAATGGCAGAGGCTTAAATAGAGCTTTTAAGCTAAAGTTTTATATGTTATTTTACAGTTGTTATCAACTCTAATTACATAAAAATAAGCTTCCTAATTATAAATCCCAAATTATTCACATAGCAGAAAATAAACCGTATACTTGCCTAGTGTTTATTCCTTATGTGAAGAAACGCTGATATTAATTTAGTTAGGAGAAGCTAGCGATGGCTGTAAATCCAGGAGTTGGTGATGGTAATACACAAAAAAGCAAAAATATTAGCAACGGAAACGCTTTTTTTGGCCAAGCAGTAAAGCAACAGAGAAAAGTGAATCACAATAAAGTTGATTCAGAACAATTATCTACCGATGTTCAAATAACTACGCATGTTGAAAAACCGGTGATAATAAAAACAAATGCAACCCCAATCTGGTATGAGCATGCTGGTCTGTATTTTGAGGAAAATTTATTTAGGCAGGGCATCGTTGCTTTTACAACCAAAAAAAATCCGGCAGAAGAAAAACGAGCCGATGCATGCAGCGTTCAGATATCCGGTACTACCTTTAAACCAAGTGACCGAAAACTTGTCAGCTGTAAACTTAAACATCAGCAAAAAGAACTATTTAACGAGAAAAAAAATAAAATAATACGCGCTATAATCCCGCAGATAACCGTCCCAGATAGCTTAAAAGAAAAAGAAATTAAGGCGGTTATAGACGCATATTCACGTGCTCAAAAAAACCATGACCTTTTAAAAGTTTTAACCAGAAATAAGGGCATTTCATCCTTTGAAAACGGTAGTTTTATTGTAAATGTCAATCGAATAGAAGAAGTCCTATTTCCCGTGGATACAGGCGTTTACATTTATCCCTGGATTTCAAAATATAATAAAAAACATAAAAAACTTCCCGATAATTTTGAGGGGTTTAACAAGGTTGTGACTGCTATTTGTATAGGCGGGCACGCAATGCGAGCTTGGCTAGGGAACGATGCCACAATCCCCATTCTCAAACACGATTTAGAAATGACGCCCGGTCAAATCATCGATGCTATCGAGGCAGATGATGTTTCGAAATCGCCTTATGATCAAATGGTGTTTAATGAATTAGAAACCCTGGCGGCAACCACCAGGAAATTTTCAAAATCGGCCACGCCAACCTTAGTAGTGCATTTGCCATACTATGATTACATTTTGTTCTGTCTGGATTTATACGTTCAAGGAAAGATGACCTTAGGCGCTCTCAACACCTTCATCAAGGAGATGTATCTAAGAAAAGAAATTTATGTAGAGGAAATTAGGCAAGTTTGTCACAATCATCAAATTGAATTGAACATCTTATCACCGTTTGAAAGCCTGTTTAAACCGATGGATTTAGAAAACCTTATTGAAAACGTCATTTCAGGTAAGTTAGTCACGGAAGCCCCCATTTTTGCCCAAACGGTGCTACAGGGACTTAACTTAAAAACGGATGAAAATTTTTACACAAAATTTAACCCTAAATCACAAAAACCTAGAACTAGGCAGGAAATGCTCAAACAAATTGAACGAGAGCTGAAACTTGCCCAGCAACAAAATGAAGTGATGCATGAATTCATAAAAAATTGCTTGGAAAAATTAAAAAATTCTAATTTAAATCCCGACTCTTATCAAATTTGGCAGGATTTTACCGAGCTGCAGCAAGCTAAATTCAATAAAAAATTTGAGCGGGAAAAAGTTGAATGGATAAAAACGCTACAGCAGCAAGACGAGCATGAGGATGAGCCACAGTTAGAAGAAATCAATAATTTTGAGTGTTTATTTAATATAGCAAATGCATCGGTACTTGCAATCGCAAGTCTAGGGCAAAATCCCTATGAAGTTGTTTCGCTACTACCATGCTCTGAAAAACAAATACAAAGAACTCATGATGAACTGGTCAATCAAGATCCCCTGGCCAGATATAACCCCGTGGGTTATTTAGTAATGAATGATCTTTATGCCCTTTCTACTAAGTCGGCGCTACCTTTTTATTGTAATACAACTAATGCGGGTTCATTAGCCAATAATATTAATGAACATCAGCTCTTAGATCACGCCCGTCAAAATGTAATCTGTCAAATTACCGGCGATTCCCCTACCAAAATAAGTGCAGTTTTACCTAAGCCAAAACTATCGCCTAAAAATTCACCTAAACGGGGATTCTGTTCGCCAGCAGCGGTTCTAACTCCGGATATGTATCAAGAACTAAAAAATTTTACACTGGAGCCGGCAGTCTCTGCTAAAGCTAATACTGATTTGCGAAGAAGTACGTTTTTACAGAGATTTGAACCGCAGCGCGGTCTTGGAAAGACATCTATATTGCAAAACATGCAAAGGCGTATCGCGCTATACCAACAAGGGCCTTCACCAACGCCAATAGCAGATGCAAACGCAAAAACGGGTGGAACGGGAAAAACTGAACCACAAGAAAGTGATAATAACGATATACCGGTTAAAGAAACATCGAGTTTTAGTTATTAACAATAAAATATTATTATGCTTAGCCTTTGATTAGACAGGGCTAATTCAAGCGGCTTGTTTAGTGGATAAAAAATGGAATCACTAGCCTTAACTGAAATGACAGAGACTTTATTGGATAAGTATCAATATATTCTAGGAAAACATGCCTCTAATAAAAAACTTTCTATTGAAAACATCGTTGAGAATATTATTAAGTATTATGAGTCTATTACCGGTTGCATGCCCGGTAATGTTTATTGGCTAGACAAAAATGGCGTTGCTATTGGCTGCAATACTAATGTGCTAAACATGTTTGGCTTGCATTCTTTATCAGAATTCAAGGGATTGTCCTTTGAGGATATGGGTAGAATTGGTAATTGGACTAAAGCGGCGGAACTATCATTTAAAAATGATACTTTAGAAGTTGTAAAATCGGGTAAGTCAAAGTTAAATATTGAAGAACCCCCTATTCCCCATTTAGATGGCAGAGTCATTTACTTTTTAACCAGTCGAGTTCCTCTTTATGATCAAAAAGGCAATGTCGTTGGGGTTGTAGGTATCTCTATTGATATCACCGAACTTAAAAATACCCAAGCCTCGTTAAAAAAAGCCAAAGAACAGGCCGAGACGGCAAATCAGCTTAAAAGCGAATTTATTCGTAATATGGAGCATGATATTAGAACGCCTTTCGGCGGGATCTGGGGCTTAGCCAATATTCTTTACGAGCAAGAAAGTGATCAAACCAAGAAAGAGCTATTAGGGGACATTGCAAATTCCGCTAAGGAATTACTGGACTACTGTAATAGTATTTTAGATTTTTCTAAAGTTGAAGCTGGTACTTTACCTGTACTTGAAAAAAAATTTAATTTACCTGAGTTAGTTAATGGCGTAATAGCTATTGAAAAACCTGCTATCGCTATTAAACATCTACAGTTTGAATTTGAGTATGATTCAGCTCTACCAACTATTTTACTGGGTGATCCCTATCGATTAAAGCGTATTTTAATAAATTTAATCAGTAACTCTGTTAAATTCACTAATGATGGCCACATAAATTTCAAAGTGAAATTGGTAAAAAAAACCGATAGTCGTCGTATGATTATTCGTTTTATTGTAGAAGATTCTGGTATTGGCATGCAGCAAGAGAAACAAAATCTTATCTATGAAAAATTTGTTCGTTTAACATCTTCTAATCAGGGAATTTATAAAGGCTTAGGTTTAGGACTCAGAGTTGTTAAGCAATTTATGGATGAGATGGGCGGTGATATTGAATTGAATAGTGCCTTAGGGAAGGGCACCATTTTTATTTGCACTATACCTTTTAAACTGCCTCTTATTGAGGATATACCTACCGAACTGATGGAAAGCTATTAATAAGGAGACGTAACATGGAACAGGCGAAACACAAGGTTTTGTTAGTTGAGGATACACCTATTGCTATAAAAGTAGCGGTTATCATATTAAACATGCTTGGCTGTAAAATTGATGTTGCGGAAAAGGGGATAGTTGCCCTAGAAATGGCAACTAAAAATAAATATGACCTTATTTTGATGGATATAGGTTTACCCGATATAGATGGCCTTACCGTCACTAGACAAATTCGCCAACAAGAGCTGGAAGGTAAGCATGTACCTATCATCGCCTTAACTGCACACAGCGAAACTGCGATCAAAGAAAAACTCTTTGAGGTCGGACTGGATGACCTACTTATCAAGCCTTTGACTATTATGAATGGCCAACAGCTATTGCAAAGATACGGCTCTAAGCTTTGACTAGTAAAAATAGACATAGAATAAACACTATAAGGTTAATAATACCTAAGAATGGGAACCACTTATGAAAAAACTTATCGCTTTACTTTTGTTACAACTGACATGCGTCAACAATGTTACCTGGGCTTGTTCTCATAAAGAACAAGTACATATTATTTTTACAGGCAAACATAGCAATGTTTCACATGCACAAATCAGTTCTGTTGGGAAATGGCTCTTTGCTAATGACTTGCTTGCCAAAGAGCTGCACTCTTTTACGATTGATACCAATCATGCTAAAGGCCTAATAACTTTTGATATCGATGATCAATCTCAAAGGCACCTAATGCTAGAAGAAATAAATCACTATTTAAAGCAAAATGACCTTAAGCTTATACGAGTAAGTCGCGAACAGTTATTAAAATCTCCTGAATAAAGTGAAGGTTTACACATGGATGCCGATTCCAACCTATGCCCACCAAGTTCATAGCTAATCCAAGTTTGTAATACTTAAGAAGGTGCAAATAAGCTCGCCTCAAAAAAGCAGGGCCCATTTCGCAGGAGGTCTATGCTATAAAAATTGTCTTATCAATTAAATAATCAGTGGAATTTAAAAATATTTACACTACTATGTGAAACGAGTATTTATACTCAAACTAGATGAGTTATCATTATTCCTAAGTCGACAAAATTAAAATTTTGGGTAAGATAGCCTAATAAAAATAGTTAAGCATTTCAGGAGTCCTAATGGATATGCAACTTAGTGTCATTTTTGCATTAATTGTTGGTTTAAGCATAGCAATTTTTGCCATAGAATTAATTCGCCGTAGAAAGCTTTATTTCAAACGACAACCTTCCAAACGCCAATACCGTGAGCGCAATTATAATTATTCGCCCTCGTTTGAACAGCCTCTAGATAACTCGAATGATGAAATAAAGATTATCAATGAAACAACCCAGGCGGAAGCGATAGAAACCAAACCGCAAATCATTCCTGCTAAACAACGTAAACCACTACCAGACTCTCAAGATATTATTATCATTAATATTATAGCCGAGCCAGGTAAGAAATTTGTAGGTTATGATTTACTACAGGGCTTACTTTCCGCGGGTATGCGCTTTGGTAAAATGAATATTTTTCATAGGCATGAAGAAGCTAATGGCAAAGGCAAGCAACTCTTCAGTTTAGCCTCTATCACAAAACCAGGCACTTTTGATATTCATAAAATGGGTTCGGTATCCTGTATTGGTTTATCAATGTTTATGCGTCTTTCCGACCACGATGAGCCACTAGAGGTTTATGATTTAATGATTAAAACGGCTACTTTATTAGCGGAAGATCTGCATGGCAATTTATTTGAAATTAATCATGAACCGCTGACTCACGACGATATTATCATGAGACAGCAGTGGATTCATGATTATCAATACCAGCTTGAATCTGTATATAATTAATTCATGGCTGATAATTCGTTAATAAAACAGCTTACTGAGCTTAAACAAGCCATTGACCAGCACAATTATTTCTATTATGTGCTGGATAATCCTCAAGTTCCCGATGCCGAATACGATAGATTGCTGCGGGAATTACAGACTCTTGAAGCTAAATATCCAGAACTCATTACAGCTGACTCACCCACTCAACGGGTTGGGACTACGCCTGCTAGTGCCTTTGCGCAAGTGAGGCATGAAACACCCATGCTTTCCTTAGAAAATAGCTTTACGGGTGATGAAACTCAAGCTTTTGCACGACGTATTCAAGAGCGACTTAAAGACGGTAGCGATATCGATTTTGTTTGCGAACCCAAACTTGATGGCCTCGCTGTCAGCCTTATTTATGAAAACGGGCATTTAGTAAAAGCCGCAACCCGTGGAGATGGTTTGGTTGGTGAAGACATTACTGCCAATATTCGTACTATTAAAAGTGTGCCCTTACGTCTTTTGGGTGATGATTATCCGCAACACTTTGAAGTGCGTGGCGAAGTCTATATGCTGCTTGCTGGTTTTGAACAATTAAACCTTGAAGCACAACGTAATGGCGAAAAAATTTTCGTAAATCCCCGTAACGCAGCGGCAGGTAGCTTACGCCAATTAGATCCTACCATCACGGCAAAACGCCCCTTAGCTATTTTCTTTTATGGAATGGGTAAAGGGCAATCCACTTTTAAGCGTCATAGCGAGGTACTAAAAAAGTTGCCTAGCTGGGGCTTACGTGTTAACCCCGAGTGGCAATTGGTAACGGGTAGTGCAAAATGTCTTAGTTATCATCAATACATTCTGACAAAACGGATAAATCTACCCTATGAAATTGACGGGGTTGTTTATAAAGTCGACCGCTTTGACCTGCAAGAACAGCTAGGATTTGTTTCACGGGCGCCGCGCTGGGCCATTGCTCACAAGTTCCCTGCGCAGGAAGAATTAACTAAGATTCATGAGGTAAAGTTTCAGGTAGGACGCACGGGGGTATTAACCCCGGTTGCTAAATTAGAACCGGTATTTGTCGGTGGTGTCACCGTAAGCAATGCAACCTTACATAATATGGATGAAATCGCTAGAAAAGATATTCGGATTGGCGACACCGTTATTGTGAGGAGGGCAGGTGATGTTATTCCCGAAGTGGTATCGGTTATTATGCAAAATCGCCCAGCCGATAGCAAACCCATTCTATTACCGCAACATTGCCCAATCTGTGATGCCGAAATTATTAGGCTAGAAGGTGAAGCCGCGGCGCGTTGTAGTGGCGGCTTGTATTGTGCTGCGCAGCGTAAGGAGGCTATCAAACACTTTGCTTCACGCAGAGCCATGGATATTAATGGGTTAGGTGATAAATTAGTCGAACAATTGGTCGAGATTGGCTTGGTTCATCATGTCGCCGATCTTTATAAGCTTAATCAGCAACAACTTGTCGAACTTGAGCGTATGGGAGAGAAATCAGCCTATAAGTTAATTAAAGCCATTGAAGTCAGTAAGGCTACAACCTTAGCTCGATTTTTATATGCTTTAGGTATTAGAGAAGTAGGTGAAACAACAGCTCAAACTTTAGCGAGTTATTTTCTAGAACTAGACCCTATCATTCAAGCTAGCCAAGAGCAATTAGAAGAAATACGTGATATAGGGCCTACTATTGCTAAGCAAATTCATACTTTTTTCCGCCAAGAACATAATTTAGAAATTATTGAGCGTTTATTAAAAGCTGGAATTCATTGGCCAAAACCAACCTCAGCTGTAATTAAGCAAGCCTTACCGCTCGCAGCTCAAAGTTTTGTGTTAACAGGCAGTTTAACCAGTATGACTAGAGAGCAGGCTAAAGAAAAATTAATACAATATGGCGCCACGGTTAGTAATAGTGTTTCGACTAAAACTGGCTGTGTAATTGCGGGGGCGGAGGCTGGTTCAAAACTCACTAAAGCCCAAGAGTTGGGTATCAAGACACTTGACGAAACGGAATTTATTAATTTTCTTAATAGCTTATAAATTAAAACAAAATCGGTGTTTATGAGTAATAGCCCATTTTTAAAAGTGAAGACAAACTAAAATTTTATTTTCTAACTTGTTATTATTACAAAAATTTCTTATATAATTAATGACTATAATAGTTTTAGGAGAGAGCCTGTATGTTTAAACGTATTGCCTTATTTTTACTGACTAATATTGCCATTATCGCTGTTATTTCAATTTTATTAAGCGTGTTTAACGTTCAACCTTATTTAACCAGGCAGGGCTTGGATTATCAATCTTTGTTAATTTATGCCTTAATTGTGGGTTTCACGGGTTCTATCATCTCTTTACTCATGTCAAAGTGGATGGCAAAGCATGCCTACGGGATTCATGTCATTGACAGACCTAGCACCCAGACCGAGGCATTACTTATCGCTACCATCCGTAAATTAGCCGGCCAAATGAACATCGGCATGCCAGAGGTAGGTATTTATGAGAGTCCGGAGCCTAATGCTTT
>JAQSXL010000203.1 GCA_029256685.1 Gammaproteobacteria bacterium
GTAGATAATGGCATTGCAAGCCACGCTGGGGTTGCCGCCGCCAATAGCTTGGGTATAGCCGTTATTATTACCGATCACCATTTAGCGAGTCATACACTTCCCGAGGCTATGGCCATTGTTAACCCTAACCAACCCGGGGATTTATTTCCCAGTAAATGTCTAGCCGGAGTCGGGGTAATTTTTTATGTGATGCTAGCGCTACGGGCTTATTTGCGAAAAATGGATTGGTTTAACAAAGAGCAACTCACTGAGCCTAATATGGCCGATTTGCTAGATTTAGTTGCGCTTGGCACCGTTGCCGATGTCGTACCTTTAGATAAAAACAATCGTATTTTAGTGCATCAGGGACTCATGCGTATTAGAGCAGGCCAAGTTCGACCTGGTATTGTAGCCTTGCTTGAAATAGCTAAACGTAATCCGCAAAAACTAGTTGCGAGTGACTTAGGTTTTGCCTTAGGCCCTCGCTTAAATGCCGCAGGCAGATTAGATGATATGTCCCTAGGAATTGAGTGCCTTTTAGCCCGTGATCTCAACCAGGCCCGCACTATAGCTCAAACTTTAGATGAACTGAATAGTGAACGCCGCCTCATTGAAGCCGATATGCAACAACAAGCATTTACCGAGCTTAATAAATTAAAATTTAATTCTCAACAGTTGCCATTCGGTTTATGTCTTTATGATGAGAACTGGCACCAAGGTGTGATTGGAATTCTCGCCTCGCGCGTCAAAGACCAACTACATAGACCCGTGATTGCCTTTGCTCCAGCAAATGAGCAAGAACTCAAGGGTTCCGCTCGTTCCATTAATGGTATACATATTCGTGATGTATTAGATGCCATTGCAACTCAACATCCAGAACTCATTCATAAATTTGGTGGCCACGCCATGGCTGCCGGTTTGAGCTTGGCCAAAAATAAATTTCTTGAATTCAGCAAGGCTTTTGATACAGAAATCCGCAAGCAATTAGGCGAAACCGATTTATGCGGTGAAATTCATACCGATGGAGAACTTACCCAAACCGATTTAACCCTGGAGCTTGCCGAGCTCATTAGGGAAGCAGGCCCATGGGGTCAAGCCTTCCCCGAACCCTTATTTGAGGGTGAATTTGAGATCATCGAACAGCGGATTGTAGGCAGTAAGCATCTAAAACTTGTCTTGGCCACCCCTAATATGCAGCTTATAGATGCTATCGCCTTCAATATTGATGGTCAAGCTTGGCCTAACCATAGAGTGCGCAAAGTTGCTATGGTGTACCGGTTAGATATCAATGAGTTTAATGGTAGACGCACTATTCAACTGGTTATTGAGCATTTACAACCCGTTAACTACTCATCTTAAGCAAATAACCCCTGCCCTATCTATAATTATAGCGATTCTGCTGGCAAGTTATTATGCGCTGCATATCCACTGGAAATAAATGTAAAAAAAATGTACAATTTATCTCTATATGAAAGGATAAATCTATTATTGGAGATGATAAAAATGGAAAAATATCGTCACATTTTACTGGTTGCTAATTGTGTGAAGGAAGACGAAAATGCTCTTATTCAACAAACCGCTAATTTAATCGATCAAAAATTCACTCATTTAAGCTTAGTGTATATTATCCCTAATATCCCGCCTTATTATTTACAATGCCCGGCTTCACTTGAGCTAGAAAAGCAATTGAAAGATAAAGCAGAAAGACATCTTATAAAATTAGCCGAAAAATTAGGCATGAATAGCTCTAACTATTATATAAAAATGGGAGATTTAGAGCATGAGGTTAATGAGCTTGCCCATGATTTACAAGTTGACCTCGTGGTTATGACTAAGGCTCCTGAATTTAATCCATTAAAACAGCTTTGGCACAAGTTACTGCCATCAACACCTAAAAATAAACAAAAAAAAATTTATATTCACTCTTTACTCATATAACTTACTTTGCAGGACATTTGACTTAGGCTAAAATTACGCTTTTATCGAGTCTATTGCTATGCCCAATGTTAATAAAAGCGTAATTGTTCCCCATTCTGCAAGCCAGATGTTTACTTTAGTTAATAATATTGCGGAATACCCTATTTTTTTGCCTTGGTGTAAAGCCAGTCAAATTATTGAGCAAACCACGGATGAAATATCCGCTAGCTTAACCTTAGCAAAGGGAGGCATACAAAAAAAGTTTACTACCTGCAACCGTATCCAAGCCAATAAAATGATTGAAGTTAGACTTTTAGATGGCCCCTTCAAACACTTAGAAGGTTTTTGGCAATTTGAAGACATATCAGAAAATTCTTGCCGAATTACTTTTAATCTAGAGTTTGAATTCACTAACAAACTTCTAAGCCTTGCTTTTGGCTCAGTCTTCCAACAAGTAACCCAAACTTTAGTGGATGCCTTTACCGAACGCGCTAATCAGATTTACGGATAAAGTCTTTATGGAAACCCTATTCATTGAAATTGCTTATGCGAGCTCAGATAAACAGGTAGTTAAATCGCTTTCTGTGCCGCAAAATTGCAACGTAGAACAAGCCATTTTGGCAAGCAATATTCTCGCCGAATTTCCGGAAATTAATTTAACCGTTAACGCTATTGGGATATTTAGTAAAAAAGTTACGCTGACTACACCTTTACAAAAAGGTGATCGCATAGAGATCTATCGTCCATTGACAATAGATCCCAAACAAGCACGGCGCATGCGTGCTAAAGGTAAAAAAAACAAATTATGACTAATTAACTTGTTCAACCTTAGTTAATTTATCATTTTTAAAGTGTAAACTTAATTGTTTAGTTTCGACTATTTTGCCACCCTTATTAAGGGTATAAACATAATCCCAGCGGTTTTGATCAAAAGAATTTTGTAACAGGGAAACACCTAACAAATATTTGACCTCACCCTTGCTCATTCCAAGTTTTAATTGGTTTATTTGGT
>JAQSXL010000040.1 GCA_029256685.1 Gammaproteobacteria bacterium
CCCCCCCACCACCACCTCACCAAACACTCTTTCCCTACACGACGCTCTTCCGATCTAATGACGGTGGTATTTTCACTGTTGCAATTCTGTTAAGTATATTAAATGGTTACCTTTATTTTGAACCCGGAAAAAATGCCTTAGCAAGCTTGCTAAATGCAATGAAAGATATCCTGGCCCAAGTTAACCTGGAAATACCCAATGAGTTTTTTCAAAGTAAAGCCGTTAAAAATTTCAATACCTACGTTGGTTTTAGTGGCCTAATTGCCAATACTTTATTAGCCATAGAAACCTTAATGCAGTTGTTACACCATAGACACCCCGTTGCTTATGAAAATAACATCAAGCCCAAATTCAGCGCTATTTTCAAAGAAACCCTCTATAATTTTGGTAAAAATATTAAGGCTAATTTCTTTAGCACCCTGGTTAAACTATTACTAACCGGAGCCTGCTTAACGGTTATTATTCCCTTCAGCTTCCAACAACTGCAAAAAATATTTGCCGGTGATAAACACCCCACTCATTATAAAAGTTTGAATATTCTTTTAGCTCTTTTTTCAAATGTGGTTGCGGCCGCTATTTACGGTAATGGCTGGCGCAATGCACCCGATAAATATAAAAAAGCCAAAATGGAAAATAACGCTATCCATTTATGGCATGACCATCTGACTACTCTGTTTAACTTATTAACCGCGGTAGACTATAAACGCGAGCTGGTAAAAGCCTATAATAAATTCGTAGTCACCTCATTTTTTGGCCCGCATGCTAGTACAAATATCACCAGGCTACTCGATATCTTAATAACCAGTAATCCTAACTCTGCCTATAAACACTTAAATGACAGAATTAAGGAAGCCGATATCGATAAAAATATTAAAACCTTACTGAAAAATGCTAAGAATTTAAATATTAATCTACTTAAAGAAACGGCTAGGGATAAGTTACAGGTTACCTTACCGGTTGAAGAATTAGAACCCACTCATTTTATTTACCGGATCTTTGAATTAGACAAACAGAATTTTCCTGATTACCACCAGTTCTATAAAAACTTTTTTACCAATTACTTTGAGCTGGTGCGAGAAAAACTCTTACAGATGGCTCCTGAAGATCGTCAAGCAGTAATAAGAAATATGCAATTTACTTCGCTTGATATTCGGGATGATGACAGATTACTTACCAATTCGGCGAGTTACGAAGAAGTTTTCGCTAAGATTAAAATATTGCCCGATAAAGACTTAAAACAACTGATTGAATTTTTACTCAGTAATAATGGCTTGCTTACCAGAAGCGCTGTGCAAAAATTCCGGCGTGCTACTACTTTATTGGTAGGAGCTATGACAGGTCTTCCAACGGCTGCGGCGGGCTTAGTGGCAGGAAAAGGTTTAGTCCAAGCACTATTAGGGCCGGGGCATAGAACGCTTGAAATCATTTCCGGTCTTGTTTTTGGAATTGCAGCGCCTGTTGGCAGAGGAGGTATCTTCAGCTTTTCTCTGACCCGTTTGGTCGATCACTTTGTTATTACCGTTCCTTACAACCTCAAAAAGCTATGTCAAGATGCAATCACCCTGTGGGTAGCCATAGGCGATATAGTTCGCTGCCGCTTTAGTGAAGAAACCTCTAGCGCCATTATTTCTATTGGTTATATAAGCTTTCAGCTAGGCTTTTATTACCTTTCGACTTTAATGAGTATAGTTTTCTCTCCTTTAGGCGTTGCGGGTGTTAGCGCGACGGCACTGAAATATTTAGGTGGTTTTTTTGAATATCTTATTTTACCAGGGATTGTTATTGCCTTTGTAGGAGGCTTAGCCGTTAATTTCTCATCTGCCCTGCACTTCGCCCAGAAAATTTCTAATCTGTTAGTGGAGTTTTTTGATACCGTTTTGAAGCCCTTTCTAAATAAGGTCTTGCACTCATGTGGTCTTGACTTTACTAGCGATAGGCAATATTACTGGGAAAGCGTGCGTTTTCTAGAAAAAGAAGCGAGCAAATTTATTAAGGCTTTTGATGCCGCTCTTAAAGAAGCTAAAGATTCAGAAGCTTCTTTGACTAACAGCCTCTCGCCTTTGACAACACCTATCAGCGAAGAGCAGATAGTCCTTAAAGAAGAAGACCACCTCTTACGTCCATAATGCTAGACAGCCAACCGATTAGACCGTTGGCTGTTTTCTATCTTTACTTAGCAGAGTATAAGCCACAGGAACTACTACTAAAGAAAAAAGGGTACCTAATAACATTCCCCCCACGATGACCCATCCTATTTGTTGGCGGCTTGCGGCACTCGCTCCCGTGGCAAAGGCAAGTGGTAAGGCACCCAACACCATGGCAGCCGTAGTCATCAAGATAGGCCTTAATCTTAAACTGGCGGAACCTATAATAGCCTCTTGTAAGGTTTTACCTTGCTGGCGCATTTGGTTAGCAAATTCGGTAATTAAAATCCCGTGCTTAGTTATCAAACCTATTAGAGTGACCATCGCTATATTGACATAAATGCTTAAACTACCGCCGATAAACTTCAGGGTGAGTAAAGCCCCCACGATACAGAGTGGCACCGTTAATAAAATAATTAAGGGATCAATAAAGCTTTCAAATTGAGCCGCTAACACTAAATAAATAAAGATAATAGCCAATAAAAAGATGAATCCAGCGCGATTGCTAGATTCTAAATACTGTTTGGCACTGCCCATAAATTCAAATTTGGCATTATCTGGCAATAGTTGTGGTAATAATTGCTGTAATAATTTAACGCCATTTCCTAAACTATAAGCCGAATTAAGATCTAAACCTAATTCTGCCGCACGTTGTCGATTATAATGTTCGAGTACAGTCGGGGCAATAGCCTCCTTACTGCTGACTAGGTTTGATAAAGGAACTAAGTTACCAGACTGGCTACGAATCGTTAAAGCTTGCAGGGCCGATAAATCTTGCCGCTTTAGGTCTTGTAATTGCATAATAACCGGATAATCCTGCCCTTGATATTCAAATTGCATAGGATTTTTGCCACCTACCATGGTTGCAATAGTATCCGCAATGTCTTTTATTTCAACGTTTAACTTAGCGGCTAAATCCCGGTTAATTCTTAATTCAAACCGTTGGCTGTTAATTTGTAAGTCGGGAGTTACCTGTTTAAATTCTGGTAATTTTTCTAATTCAACTTTCAAAGATTGTAATAGTTGATTGAGCTCAAGATAACTGCCTGAGGTCATGATCATTACTTTTAGGCTTTGCTCGCCACTACGATGGCTACCACCCAATAATTGAGAACCAAATAAAAACGCTTGAACACCCGTGATTTTTTTCATCTCGGGCTCGAGTTGAGCTAAAATGTCTTGCTGGCTACGTTGCCGCGCTTGCCAAGGTTTTAAAGTTAAAATGGCAACAGCTTTACCAGAAGACTGTAAACCCACATTGGCTATGACATGCTCACGCTCAGCCACCGTGCTAAAAATGTTTTCAACTTCACGCATATAACGATCGATATAGGAGAAGCTAGCATCCGTTGGCGCTTTAATCACACTAAAAATAACGCCAGAGTCCTCTTTAGGCGCCAGCTCATTAGGAAGGCTACGATATATCAGCACACCTAAAGCCATTAAGAGCAATAATCCTCCCATGATCCAGCGCCGCCGCATAAGCTGCCAGGCTAAATAGAGTTGATAATTATAGCTAAGCCAAACAAATAATCTATCAAGTCTGGCGGTAAAATTTCGCTTCTCACTTGAACCGTGCAACAACTTGGCACACATCATGGGTGTCAAGGTAAGCGCTACGAAGCCAGAAATAATCACGGCTAAGGCCAAAGTTAGCCCAAAGGGACGGAAAATCGCGCCGGTAAAGCCTTGCGCAAATAAGGTGGGCGTATATACCGCGGCTAAGGTTAAGGTCATGGCAATAATAGCAAAACCTATTTCCCGGCTACCCTTGATAGCAGCCTGCATGGGTGACTCGCCCTGTTCAATGTGTCTATGAATATTTTCCAGCATGACAATAGCATCATCGACCACTAAACCTATCGCCAGTACTAGGGCCATTAAGGTAATTAGATTTAGACTAAATCCTAATAAGTACATGGGCCAAAATACGGCCAGCAAACAAACGGGAATAGTCACAATTGGGATTAACGCCGAGCGTAAACTACCTAAAAATAACCCGATCACAATAATCACTAATATGAAGGCCTCTGCAAGCGATTGGTATACTTGCTTCAATGATTCCTTAATAAAAAAGGAATTATCATAGATAACCTGCAATTGCATGCCAGTAGGTAAGCTCTTCTGTAAGCTTACTAAGCGCTTATTAACGGTTTGAAATACTGCCAAAGGATTAGCCATCGCCTGCGGTATAATTTCAATACCGATAGCCTCTTTACCCTCTATCCGCATGCTTTGATCAATAATTTCTGGGGCTATCTCGATTTGAGCCACCTCCCCCAAACGAACAGGCTTGTTATCTTTTTGACGAATAACTAAACTAGCAAATTGAGCCACAGACTCCAATTTAATATGAGTGAGTAAAGTGTAACTACGATCATCGTTGATTATCTGACCACTAGGAATATTAAGATTTTGGTTTTTAAGAAGTTCAGCAATATCGCTAACCGTAATATTATGAGCCGCCATTTTTGCGGCCTCGAGCCAAATGTGAATAGCATAATTACGCTGTCCCCATAAATAGACACTGCCTACGCCATCTATTTGTTGTAACTGGGGTAATACATTGCGTTTAAGATAATCTGTTAGGGCCATTTTTGAACGGGTATCATCTTTTATGGCTAAAATAAGACTAGGGACTTCATTCCTATCGCTTTTTTCCGCTATAGGGGCTTTAGCCTCACTAGGTAAGCGATTACGTAATTCACCTAGCTCATTGCGAATATCTTCCATGACACTATTAATAGATATTTTCTCGGTAAAATGCAGAGTTACCTGGCTACGTTCTTTCTTACTGGAAGAAGACATATTTTCTAAACCACTGAGGCCGGATAAGGCATTTTCAATGAGAGTGGTAATGCTGCTTTCAACAAGCTCGGCACTGGCACCGGGATATTTAGTCGTAATGGTGACTACCGGTTTTTCAATAGTGGGTAATTCTCTTATCGTTAGCTGTTGACTATAGATAATACCAATAACAATCAAAAGCAAGCTAAGTACGGTGGCAAATACCGGGCGCCTAATGCAAACTTCACTTAAGCTCAAGTTCGTCCCCTTTTAACACACTCGTCACTAAGCTACCCTCTTTTATTTTTTGTTGTCCAGTCAATACAATTTTATCTTCCATTTGTAATCCATGCGTAATTTCTATCCAATTACGCAAGCGACTTCCTACAGTTACCGGTGTTAATACCGTCTTACTATCAATAACGCGATAAACGCTATAACCTTCAAAAGTAGGTACTAAACACGCTTGGGGTAACACTAAAACGGGTTGTTTATTTCCTAAATTATGCAGCACTTGGACAAATAAGCCCGGTGCGAGTTGTTCTTGTGGATTGGGAAGACTTGCCTCAAGCGATAAGGTGCCTGAAGCCTCATCTATACTTGGAGAAATAAAACTAAGCTTAGCCACGAAAACCTGATTAGGATAGGAACTACTCGTAATATTAACCGGTTGATCAAGCTTTAATTGAGACAGATAACGCTCTGGCACACTATATTTAACCCTCAAGGTCTGTTTATTCACGATATCTATCAGTTCTTCTCCTACTGCAACATATTCTCCGATACTGACTTTTTTCGCGCCTAAAATCCCATTAAAAGGCGCTTTAATAACCATTTTAGCTAATTGAGACTGCTTGACAGCAACATCGGCTTGTTTAAGTTGTAGCTCAGCCAAGGCATTATCTAAATCTTGCTTAGACTCGCCACCATTTTTGGCCAACTTTTCAATACGCCGATAACGTTGTTTGCTAAAGGCTAAATCCGCTTCCGCGGCCTGTAACTGAGTGCGGTTAATACTATCATCAAGCTGTATAATCGGTTGCCCTAACTGTACACGTTGACCATTACCCGCATAAAATTTAGCAATAACTCCACCGAGTTCAGGACTTAATTTGGCATTATCTTCTGCTATTGTAGTACCGACAGCCTCAATCTGTTGGGGTAAATTAGCTTTTTTTACCTCCACAACTTCAACATTTATAGGGGGCGTAGTGACTGACTTTGTCGTATTATGGTTTCGATAATAACCATATGTTCCCGCTAATATGATTAACGAACAACCCATTAGAAAATATAAACGCTTTTTTAGCATAAGGTGCCATATCATTAAAATTGACTGTTAATCATAACATGTTTAATGTAAAGAAATAGTTAACTTCCGTGGAATAAAGAACATGCAACATCTAATTAACACCATTAACAGTGCCTTTGAACACCGCCAACAGCTTTCTTTTAAGACTGTAGATGCAAGGATTCAGCAGGCTATCGATGAGGCTTTAGCTCTATTAAATTCTGGCCAAGCTCGAGTGGCAGAAAAAATTAACGGTCAATGGATCGTTAATGAGTGGTTAAAAAAAGCCGTTTTACTATCTTTTCGCACCAAAGACAACCAACTTATTGAAGCAAATTATACCCGATTCTATGATAAAGTTCCGCTCAAATTCCAACAGTATTCGGAGCAAGAGTTTGCCGAGCAAGGTGTACGAGTAGTTCCTCCCGCTTGTGTGCGATATGGTGCTTACCTTGCACCTAACACGGTACTGATGCCAAGTTATGTCAATATAGGCGCTTATGTAGATACCGGCAGCTTAATTGACACTTGGGCAACTGTAGGTTCCTGCGCACAAATTGGCAAAAACGTTCATTTATCGGGTGGAGTAGGCATTGGCGGAGTATTAGAGCCTCTACAAGCCAGTCCAACTATTATTGAGGATAACTGCTTTATTGGCGCCCGCTCTGAAATCGTTGAAGGCATTGTTGTTGAAGAAGGTGCTGTAATTGGTATGGGCGTTTATATTGGCCAAAGTACTAAAATATACAATCGCAATACTGATGAAATCTTGTATGGTAGAGTACCCGCAGGTTCGGTGGTGGTCTCTGGTTCGTTGCCTGCTGAAAATGGTAATTACAGTTTATATTGTGCCGTAATTGTCAAACAAGTTGATGCTAAGACTCGCAGTAAAACGAGTATTAATGAATTATTAAGATTTTAATTTAGAGTATATTTGCAGACTGCCAGCCTTGCTGGCAGTTACACTTTAATTATCACTCACACTATCCGTTCTCTTTATTTTGGCCTGCTTCATGAGGTGTTCAATATAGAGCTGATAAGCAACTTGCCCATAACTAATAGCCATCTGTTTTGCAAAGGCTTCATTCGCCTGAGCCGGCAATTTTTTGGGAGGCAGATTAGTCACTTTCTTTAACACTATGACCGCAAAATCACCAGAAGGCAATTGCACTGCTTGGCTAGCGGTTTGAGCTTTATTTGCCGGCTGTGTCATATTGAAACTTGTTTTAACAAGTATCATTTCTGGTGACTCACTATGTCTAGTTAAATTGGTCGCCTCGGTCCATTTAAAGCTATATTTTTTTGCAAGCTCCTCTTGCGTTTTACCGGCCTTGAGCCCGGCTATAATCTGTTCACTATCTTGCTTAGCCAGATTCTGCATAGCTTGTTTTTGAAGCTTAGTCTTAATAGCAGATTTTGCATTGGCAAATGGCACTGGAGTTGCCGGTTTAAAATGATTAACCCGTAACACGATAACGTGGCCAGGAACCACTTCAATTAAATCACTATTACTACCCTCTAATACGTCCTTATTAAAAGCAGCAGCAATAATCTTAGGGTTACGCGTTAATGAAGTATTACCACCTTCGCGAGTAAACAATGAAGTTTGTTGTATGGTTAAACCCAGCTGTTTTGCAGAGGTATCTAACGAATCAGGATTAGAAAAGCTTAAATCAGCAAGCTTATCGCTAAGTTCGGTAAAAAGCTGTTGTGCTTTTTGTTGTTCTAAACGCTGTTTAATATTCGCTTTAACTTGTGCAAAAGATTTCACTTTTTCAGGTTCAATAGCCAGTAACTTTATTACCTCATAACCATATTGAGTTTGAACGGGTTCGGTAATCATACCCGGTTTGGTTAATTTAGCTGCCAGCTTAGCAACGGCTGGTTCTAAATCAACAAGATGTAACCAACCTAAATCACCCTCTTGCTTAGCAGAAACCACATCATCCGAATAAGTTTTTACTAGTTCAGAAAAATTAGGATTTGTTTTTAATTGAGCATTGAGCTTAGCTAGTTTTTGCTGAACTTCAGCTAATTGCTGTTCGGTAGCTGCCTTTGGTAACCTAATAAGAATATGAGCCAAATGATAACGCGCGGGTTCGGTGACATTAGCTAAGTTATCTTGATAATATTGTCTAATCTCTTGCTCTGTTATTTTTTGTTCTGCTGCAATTTTATTTAGCTCAAGCTCAATATAATTAATACTCACTTGTTCAGGCATCCTAAATTCACTCGTTTGATGCTGATTGTAGTAGTTAATAAGTTGTTCATCCGTTAACTTAACTTTTTCTTTAAATTGTGAGGCAGCAATAACGGTGTAAGCAATGTCTCGGCGTTGATTCAATAAAGCTTGTACTTGCTGAACCTCATTTGGCAATGCAAAAGCACTATAAACAAAACCCAGTTGAACTTGATTTTGCAAAAGGTCTGCCTGCAAGTCTTGAAAAAAACTATCGGGGTTATAACCCATGCGACTAAGAATTTCAGTGAATCGTTCTGGTGAAAATTTATCATTAACCTTAAAGGCAGGGATTTGAGCGACTATCGCATTTAACTGTGCTTGGCTTACTCTGTAACCGCCATCTAAAGCAGCTTGGCTTAATACCTTAGTTTGAATGATTTGCGCTAATGCTTCGCGCTTTAACTGCTGCTCTGTAACAATTGGAAAATTACTAGCGTTTTCAGCCTGCTGTTGCTGGCGCAAATGCTCATAGGTTGATTGCAGCTGTTGTTTAGTAATAGCATTGCCATTAACGCTAGCAACAATCTGTGGTGTACTTGCACCTTCAAAATAGGAGTGAATACCCCAAAGGGCAAATGAAATACAGATAGTGATTACTAGGAACCAAGTTAACCAACCTTGTGAACGGTCGCGAATGCTCTGCAGCATACTTCCTTCCTAAAAAAAACGGGCACCGACTGTGCCCACTTATATGACAATATGGCGGAGTGGACGGGACTCGAACCCGCGACCCCCGGCGTGACAGGCCGGTATTCTAACCAACTGAACTACCACTCCTAAATTATGGTGGGTGCTGAGGGGATCGAACCCCCGACCCTCGCCTTTTACGGGCGATGCTCTACCAGCTGAGATAAGCACCCGCTAAACTTAAGCTGCGAACTTTACACGACTCTTTTGAATAAAGCAAGCACTTAATTTAACTTTTTTTAATATTATTCTATTTTGCTTATAAGTCTTTAAATTTAAAAATAAAAAGACTATCAATAACACTAAAGCCTAGTATAGCATACACACTATTCACTAGGCTTCTAAACGAAATTTACTTTGCGTCCCGAACTGCATCTTTTAATGCTTTACCCGCTCTAAAGCTTGGTACACGTGTTGCATCAATTTTTAATGGCTCACCTGTTTTAGGATTGCGGCCAGTACGTGCAGCGCGTTTTCTTACTACGAAACTTCCAAAACCAACTAAGGCAACGGTCTCACCTTTACGAAGTGCTTTAGTAACAGCTTCGATTAATCCATTTAAAGCTTTAGTTGCATCAGTTTTACGGATGCCTGCTTTTTGGGCAATAGCATCAATTAATTGCGTTTTGTTCATTTTATCCCCTAATCAAAATCAATTAATTCCAATTTACCCCCTGTATGCCGCTGAAAGCATGTAATACAGAGGCTTCAGAATAGACCACTTAGTTTATACAAGTGCCGCCAACTTCTGTCAAGCTTTTTAGTGTGTACTTGTAGTATTTTCCACTATAGCATCTGCTTTTTTAGCGGATTTAGCAATTTTGGGCTCTTTTTTAATTTTTTTGCTTAAGGGTACTGGCATCTTTTGTAAAGCTATATTAAGCACCTCGTCTATCCAACGAACGTCATGAATCATTAAATTTTGTTTAATATTCGCAGGAATATCCTTTAAATCCCGCTTATTTTCATGAGATATAATGACCTCTTTAATACCTGCCCTATGCGCGGCCAGCAGCTTTTCTTTTAGCCCACCGATAGGCAGTACTTCACCTCTTAGCGTAATTTCACCCGTCATCGCTACCGTTGAACGAACCGGTATTCCACTAAGCGCCGAGACCAGCGCAGTACACATACTAATACCAGCGCTTGGGCCATCTTTAGGTGTGGCGCCCTCAGGCACATGCACATGAATATCGTGATGCTCAAAAAATTCCTTATCATAACCATAGGTATCGGAGCGGCTTCTAACCACGGTAAGAGCGGCTTGAATCGACTCTTGCATAACATCACCCAAATGGCCGGTATAAGTTGTCTTACCCTTACCCGGTATTACCGCCGCCTCAATAGTTAAAAGCTCCCCGCCTACCTCTGTCCAAGCCAAACCATTGACCTGACCAACTTGATCATGCCCCTCTATCTTACCATAGCGGAAACGTCTAACGCCTAGGTATTTCTCTATATTACGGGGTAATATTTTAACCTGTTTATCGGCTGGTTTAAGCAGAATTTGTTTTACGACTTTACGGCATATTTTTGAAATTTCTCTGTCAAGGCTTCTGACCCCTGCTTCACGGGTATAATGCCTAACAATATCTCTAATAGCCTCCTCAGTGATTTGTACTTCGCTCGCTTTCAAGCCATTATATTCTATTTGTTTAGGTACTAAATGTTCTAAAGCAATATGCACTTTCTCATCTTCGGTATAACCCGATAAGCGAATAATTTCCATTCTATCCAATAAAGGATCGGGAATATTCAAGGTATTTGCAGTAGCTATGAACATAATTTCAGACAGATCGTAATCTACCTCTAAATAGTGGTCACTAAAGGTATTATTTTGTTCAGGATCTAATACTTCTAGTAATGCGGATGCAGGATCGCCACGAAAATCCATAGCCATTTTATCAACTTCATCCAAAAGAAATAATGGATTTCTCACCCCTACTTTGGACATTTTTTGGATAATTTTTCCGGGTAATGCTCCAATATAAGTACGTCTATGCCCACGAATTTCAGCCTCATCGCGCACACCGCCTAATGACATGCGGGCAAATTGTCGTCCTGTAGCTTTAGCAATAGATAGCCCTAGCGAAGTTTTACCCACACCCGGTGGTCCTACTAAGCAAAGTATCGGTCCACGTAATTTTTTAACCCGTTGCTGAACTGCAAGAAACTCAATAATACGCTCTTTTACTTTCTCTAAACCATAATGGTCTTTATCCAAAATAGCTTGAGCTTGTTTTAGATTATAATGAATTTTAGAACGCTTTTTCCAAGGAACCCCAACCATCCAGTCTAAATAATTACGTAAAACCGTAGCTTCCGCAGACATTGGGGACATCATTTTTAATTTGTTTAATTCAGCTAATGACTTTTGCTTAGCGTCTTTACTCATCCCAGCCTTTTCAATTTTCTGCACTAAGGCATCAATCTCATTGACTGGCGCTCCGCCTTCTTCACCTAGCTCGGTTAATTCCTTTTGAATAGCTTTAATTTGTTCATTCAAATAGTATTCACGTTGGCTTTTTTCCATCTGCCGTTTAACGCGGCCACGAATACGCTTTTCTACTTGTAGTAACTCAATTTCATTTTCCATAAACTGCATTAAGCGCTCAAAACGCTCTGATACATTATTTATTTCAAGCAGTTGCTGCTTTTCTTCAATTTTAAGCGTTAAATGAGCCGCTATCATATCGACTAGACGTTCTGGATCATCTATGCCAGACAGGGTATTTAAAACTTCAGTCGGAATTTTGCGGTGCAGCTTAACATACTGATCAAATAACGAGAGAGTCGAACGGACAAGAATTTCAATTTCCCGTCCTATGACTTGAGATGGATTAATAAGTTCAATTTCAGCCACGAATAGCTCATCGGTGCGGGTAAATCTTAAAACCCTCGCACGTTGGCCGCCTTCTACTAAAACCTTTACCGTACCATCGGGTAACTTAAGTAATTGCAAAACCGTGGCAATTGTACCTACATCATATAAATCAGCTTCATCAGGATCATCATTACCCGCATTTTTTTGTGCCAATAACAATATTTGCTTATCAGCTGCCATTGCAGTTTCTAGCGCATTAATTGACTTGCGTCGTCCTACGAAAAGCGGAATTACCATATGAGGATAAATAACCACATCACGTAATGGCAATATCGGCAATTCCGCGTGAGTTTGCTCGTTAGGATTTTTTAAGTTTGACTCTGACATAGCTAATTCCTCATATGACGATGCAACTTATATCCATATATTATAACTTTAGATAGCATCATTTATAGGAAATAAATTTGCCAATACTTACCATAAATTATCTACTATCTAAAATTGCTAGCTTACAAACATTGAGTCACATCACGGTTAAATTTCAGAACAATTCAAAAACGAGTTAGGCACTACGCTTTTGCTTTTCCTTTTCATATATGAGTAAGGGTTTAGTTTCCCCTTTTACCACACTTTCATCAATTACAACTTTTTGTAAACCTTTAGCTGTTGGCAATTCATACATTGTATCAAGTAAAATATGCTCTAGAATTGACCTAAGCCCACGAGCGCCTGTTTTACGCTCCATCGCTTTGCGAGCAATGGCTTTAACTGCTTCGTCTCTAAATTCTAGTTTCACATTTTCCATTTCAAATAACTTACCATATTGCTTAACCAGGGCATTCTTAGGTTCGGTAAGCACCTGAATTAAGGCCTCTTCATTGAGTTCGGTAAGTGTAGCAAGAATTGGCAATCTTCCAACAAATTCGGGTATTAAACCAAATTTAATTAAATCTTCTGGCTCAATACCTTGCAAAAGTATATCTAGATTACGCTTTTCGGTTTTAGTGAGAACATTAGCCGAAAAACCAATTCCCGTTTTTTCAGTCCGATCGCGTATCACATTCTCAAGGCCAGCAAAGGCACCACCACAAATAAATAATATGTTGGTAGTATCAACTTGCAAAAACTCTTGTTGAGGATGCTTACGACCACCTTGTGGAGGAATTGATGCAACCGTACCTTCGATAAGCTTCAACAGCGCTTGCTG
>JAQSXL010000041.1 GCA_029256685.1 Gammaproteobacteria bacterium
TAGTGCGCCGTTTGTTAGAAAATGGGGCTAACTCATCCTTTGTAAATCGAATCGTTGATATCAAGGTATCTATTGCCGATATCATTGCCGACCCCATTACTAAGACAGCTAGCTTAACGACCATTCCGCATCCACAGATTCCCGTGCCCAGAGATATTTACTCGGGCTATAGAAAAAATTCTCAAGGTATGGATTTATCGGATACCTTGCAATTGCAGGTGTTAGATAATGCACTTGAGGAAGCGGCACAACAAAATTGGCATGCCAAACCCATGCTAGGTGAGGTGGAAATTATTGGCCAAACCTTGCCCATCAAAAATCCTAATGATAGAACTCAAATAGTAGGTACAGTGGTTGAGGCCAGTGCCCAGCATGTTGATTTAGCCGTTGCGCGAGCCGCCAATATAGCCCCTAAATGGAGTAGAAAATCTATTGACGAGCGAGCAACCTGTTTAGAACGGGCGGCGGAACTGTTTGAGCAACATCGTGCCGAGCTCATGTATTTAGCGATGCATGAGGCGGGGAAAACGCTTGTTGATGCCATTGCCGAAGTACGTGAAGCGGTCGATTTTTGCTATTATTATGCGGCTAGAGCTAGAGAAGATCTTTCCCCCAAAAACTTACCGGGGCCTACGGGTGAAAGCAATCGCTTGGAAATGCATGGTAGAGGCCCTGTGGTGTGTATTAGTCCTTGGAATTTTCCCTTGGCCATTTTTGTGGGCCAGGTTGTAGCAGCCTTGGTTGCGGGAAATCCAGTTTTGGCAAAGCCTGCAGAACAAACGCCTTTGATAGCGTCTAAAGCCGTTTCGCTATTACATGCGGCAGGTATTCCTAACGATGTGCTGCAATTGCTACCGGGCCGAGGTGAAATGGTGGGCGCAAGACTCGTGGCCGATGCCCGTATTCAAGCCGTGATGTTTACCGGATCAACCGAGACAGCCCGCGCCATTAATAAAACCCTGGCAGAGCGTAAGGGAGCTATTATTCCTTTTATCGCTGAAACCGGTGGGCAGAACGTAATGATAGTCGATTCCTCGGCATTACCCGAACAAACCGTGGTAGATGCGATTCAATCCGCCTTTGGTAGTGCAGGGCAGCGTTGCTCGGCCTTGCGCGTATTGTTTTTGCAAGAGGAAGTGGCTGATAAAATTATCAACATGTTACAAGGCGCCATGGCCGAGCTTAAGGTAGGAAACTCTAGTTTATTGGCAACAGACATAGGACCTGTTATCGATGAAGATGCTAAGTCAATGTTAGAAACTCACCAAACTCAATTGGCAAGCTACGGTAATTTAATATACCAAGTACCCGTTGATTCCACTTTAATGGATAAGGGCACCTTCTTTGCGCCCTGTGCTTACGAAATTGATAAATTAACTCGTTTAGAGCGCGAAGTATTTGGCCCCGTGTTGCATGTAATTCGTTATAAACAACGGGAATTAGATAAAGTGATAGCTGCCGTAAACAGTACTGGCTACGGGTTAACCCTTGGCATTCAAAGTCGTATCAATGAAACGGTGGATTACATTTTACAACGAGTACGGGTAGGAAATTCTTATGTAAACCGTACCATGATTGGTGCGGTTGTTGGAGTGCAGCCCTTCGGTGGCGAAGGATTATCGGGTACTGGGCCAAAAGCGGGTGGACCCCATTATCTTGCAAGATTATGCACCGAGCGGGTTGTTAGCGTAAATACCACTGCAGCGGGGGGCAATGCCTCGCTGATGAGTTTATTAGATTAACTCAGCTTAGTCTTTGCTAAGAATTTTAAAATAGCTACAAGATGGCCCTCTCCTTAGTTTGAACAGGCGCTAGAATTTCGCTTAGCGCCTGTTCAAACTAAGGAGGCAAAACCTGTGCAGCAGCCAGAGGGTTACTGTGAATATGTCCTTATACGTTCTGTTACGATTTCCATATTGCAAAGGGTTTGTTCGCAGCAATGCTAAACTGTTTTGCTCTTTATAAGGCTTATATCAAGCTGATGTTATTTAAATTAATGCCATCGTCCCACTTCTTTGGTCACGGTAGCTAAGCTATTAAATAGATGATCGTGCAATCGATTTAACATTGATAATACGATGATAGGGGCCTTGTTATTTTCTGCATATTGGATTAGATCCTCTTTGCTAGCTGGATAATCAATGCCTCTTAGGTATTTTTCAACTTGAATGGGATTGGGACTAAGCATAAGCATTCTCCATAATTGCTAAATGACTCATAAATATCCAATAAAATTTTCAGGGTTACACAAGTTAAAATTCTTCTAAGACTCTGTATTATTATTTGAATGAATTAGCGTTTGTCGATAAGCAGCCATTTTTTCTCCAATGGCTAAAAGTTGTGCTTGAGATAAAATCTCACGTAATTTAGGAAATAAAAAATTTTCTTTTTCGGCCATATCAGACAGCATCGTGTCTCTAATTGCCTGAAATTTGGGTAGCCAATGTTCGCTTTGATAAGGCGTTATTTTAAGCTCGTGAATCGCAATGTTAATAGCATGATGCGCTTCATAGTTTTTTTTAATCATATCGGTGATTTCGGGTAGGGTCAACAAGGGTTTATAAAAAATTCTTTCTTCACTCAGCATATGAAGAGCCAGAAGCAATTCAAGCCGCAAATGCAATTCTAGCCTTTCTTCGATTGAATCTATCGTGGTCGTTTCAATTTGACTAAATAAAGCTAGGAATTTCTGATGATCGCTATGCAATAGCTGGATGGGATCCATGAGTTACCTCTGTGCCAAGAATTAACCGTTCTATTATTGTACCGCATAAACCATTTTCAATACTGACTTAATTTTCATAAATTAAAAGGAAAATTAGCTGCACTTGATGATGACTATCGCGTAGAACACTTGGACAATAGATAATTCTGATGCTCTTACTTAGAGTATCTACTCTCTTGACAATGAGATCAGTATTGATCTACTCACAATTTCTGTGGATAAGTTTGTGAACAACGTTCGTTGAGCTTGTAATAAAGCGGTCTGGGATTAAGTGGTTAAAAAATTAACAACTTATAAAAATTTTAGCTAAAGTTTTTAGTCCAATATGCGTATGATAAAGTCAAGCTGTGTTAAATTAAATCAGCAATTCTCCTTTTGGCTTAAGCAAGCTGTATCAGGCTTTATGAAGGAGCCTGCTGGTGCTCTCATAACGCAAACTCGACATGAATATGTCCCTATAGTCTCCACTACGGCATCCCTGCCGCAGAGGGTTTGCTTATATGAGAGTACCAACAGGTTCTGCCAGCCTTGCTGTAAGCTTGCTTAAGCCAAAAGGAGAATTGCTGAAATTAAATAAATTGATTTATTTTAACCGGCTTGCGAATATATGCCTAATGATCTTAAAAATGATTTAACTAGTTGATATCAGAATAAGGTAAGCGTTTATGCCGAAAATTTCAAAGCAAGCGGAAAAAACAAGTTCAACAAATGATAGCCGCCCTATAGCGCGGCCGGCGCAAAGACCAGCGACGGCAAAGTATAATATCTCTCCAGAGTATGCCAAGTTATTTGTTCCCATAACAGGCCAAATCAAAATTTATATGAAACAGAAGAGCGAAGAAGCGTTTACTAAATACCTTACTATATATGAGGAACTTATTAAACGACCGCTAAAGGCTCCCGATCTGACACCGGATAGAGTAAAAGAGCAGGTCAATCACACCCTAAAAATTTTGAGAGCCAATGGATGCCAAGCTATAGAAAATAGCCAGCATTTGCTTATGTTTAGAAAACTACGTTTTTCTATCTGCCAAGACGTCATTGAACTGATAAAGTTACAAGCAGATAAAAACGATTTTACTCGCACCACTATGGTAACTTTCATTTATTTACTGTTTAAAGAAACAGATGAGTTATTAAAACTCGGTCAAAAAACAGCAGTGATTCCCGCTGAAAATTCAGATAAAGCATTGATTATTCAAGAGAATACTGAAAAAAGTTTGCGAAAATTAAATTTGCAATATATTGATTATAAAGAAGAAAATGCCTTATCGGGAATTGCTGAAGAAATAGTGGATAAACCTACTACTAACTATCTAAAAGTATGTCTGCTTACTGATTATTATCAAATCATCTGTAAGCCGGATATGACCGCATATGCTATGCCAAAAACTGTGAATAGAGCGTTGTTCAACAATAGTATTACCTACGTATTTAACACGCTAGATTTTAAAGATTTATCCTATATTAATTATGCAAGGTTAGGCACCATCATCTATGTTAATGAACAAATGACAGCTGAAGCTGCCCATAAGGCGCTGAAGTACTTCCAAAAAGCAAAAGAATTGATTCCTAAACACTCTATCGATGATGACGAAACTACAAATAATATCAAAAAGATCCTTGATTATCTTGAACGATTAGAGCGGAAACTGACTCCAAAAGCGGAAGAGGTGGAGCAAAAAGCCGAGGAAGAGCAAGATAGGCGGATTTATCAGTCTTTAAGTTTATAAGCTGGCTATCCGCTATGAGATATCATTCCCATAGTGGATAATGCTCTAACTTGATCATTTCATCAAAAAACAGTTTGGTGCCGGCTAGAAAGGATTCAGTATAATCCGATACATAAAAGTGCTTGCTAGGATTTGCTGTTTTATTAAGTAGCTGGTGGTATTCTAATTGTGCCCTAACAGCTTGGGCTATAATTTCCGAGGTGTCTATGATATCCATCTTATTCTGGTAAAACTCGGCAATTTTATGCTTAATAATAGGATAGTGGGTGCAGGCTAATACCAGAGCATCAATATTCTTAAGCTCGGTATGAGATAAATATTCTTGTAATAGACTTTCTATGACTAAATTATTAGTAAAGCCTTCTTCAATGGTGGTGGCTAATAAGGGGGTCGCATAAGATTTTAAACGGATGCCTACCGCTACATCATCGATTTTCTTTTTATAAACATTAGAATTTACCGTTTGTTTAGTACCAATTAAACCAATGACTTTACCGGCATAATGTTCCCGTAAATAATTTATAGTCGGGGTAATGACATCGATCACAAGAGCTTGTTTTCCCACATACTCCTTTACCAATTCATAGGCGGCAGAGGCTGCCGAGTTACACGCAATTAAGATAAGCTTGCACTGTTGCTGTAATAGCAAGTGAGCAATTTTAACCGAATAGGCTTGGATGGCCGCCGTTGATTTGTCGCCATAAGGCAAATGAGCGGTGTCACCGAAATAGACAATCGATTCTTGTGGTAATTGCCTAACGACCTCTTTAGCAATGGTAAGCCCACCGATCCCACTATCAAAAATTCCTATGGGTTGATTAGATGCTAGCTGTCTCATGTCTCTCCCCGGAAAATTAAAGTAACTTATTTACTAACTGGTACATTTTTTACGCAAAACTGAATTACCTGATCAAGTAACAGACCGAGTCCCAGATTGGCATCGACAACGGCAGCCTGCGGATTATCATGAGTGGGCATTTTTACCGTAAACTGTTTGCTAGCAAGAATTGTTTGTTGTTTTACATCCACCAATTGGGCGGCTAAAACCATGACTATTTGCTTGGGTTGGTTTTGTAGATCTTGTTTTAGTTCTAATAAACGAGTATCAAGCCGGAGATCATATACACCAACGAAAGGAGCCGTAGCAATGGCTTTAAAATATTGGCTTTGTTGAAGTGAGTTTACTAAGGCCTTATTAATTAATTGAGCGGGTGGGGCAACCCAGCGGTTTTGCGAGTAATAATTTAACTGATAAGGCGTTTTCGAATAAGCAATCCCATTGGTTTCATATCCAGGGCTGCTTAAGGTTTGATTAACAAATAAAATAAGTGGAGTTGATAGAGGTTTAGGTTCAAGCTTGGCAACGGCCGATAACTCATAGGTATTTATAGTTTGTCTAGGTACGGGCTTAAATACCGCGCAACCGGCAAAACTAAGGCTAAATAAGATTAAAACAGCTAAATTTCGCATTAACGTTCTCCTGGTCCGGATGTTGGAAGTTCTTGCCCTCGTAAAAGACTGCTTGGATTTTCTTGGATATTATCGGCAACTTGATTGAGTTTGGCAGTTAGGCTAGTAAGTTGCTGTAATTCGCTAATAGCATTGGGTAGCATTTGCTCGGCAAAGGCATTCATTACCTGCTGAGTTTGTAAGGCTGTATGGTCAAAGCGCGTCATAAGCTGAGGAAATTGTTTGAGAGTCTTATCAAGCTCAGTACTATTAGTGGCTATGGTGCCAGAAATTTTATCAAGATGCTGCAAAATGTTGGTAACGGAACGCTGATTTTCTGCACTCAATAAAATTTGCATATCCTTACTGACTCGTTGAATAGATAAGGTTAAATGACGAATGGTTTCATCTAGGCGGAACAGTAGGGAAGGCGCAGATTGAATAACCGGATAGTCCTTGGTACTGGCTTTTAGCAAAGGTGAGGCAGGGTTACCGCCTTTTAAACCGATATAGGCAATTCCCGTTAACCCTTGCGTATTTAAAATAGCCACGGTATCTTCATGAATAGGCACATTACCCTCTATATCCAATATTAATTTGACCTGCCGTGGATTATCGGGATTTAAACGAATCTCTTTTACATAACCTACTCCAACTCCATTGTATTTCACATCGGCTTTTTTGGATAATCCGGCTACCGATTCATGCATATAAACAATATAAGTTTTATATTGAATATTAGATAAGCCGGTTATTAGCCAGATAGGGATTATGAACAAAATAATGCTTAGGATCAGCACAAATAGACCGACTACTGTATAATTAATTTTGGATTGCATGTCTGAATAGTTATTTATCTTGAGTTTAAATACCGAGTAGTTTAGTCGATTTTAGCGAGTAAAAAAAGCTAACGGTTAATATAACTAATTTTATATATTATACTTAATAAAATTAGGGTCAAGAAATCTCAGGTTTTTATGGCAGAAAATACACAGAAGCTACTAGACATCATAGCTAGGCAAAAACGGCAAATAGCTAGCTTAGATAAAAAACTGCATGAGGTGCAACAAAAAGCCGTCATATCGTCTATTTATCTGGAAACTATTTTAGAAAAATCGCCCGAGCATTTGTATTGGTTAGATAAAGATAGCCGGGTAATCATGTGTAACGATCAGCAGGCGCGATCCTATGGGTTAGCTTGCGCCAAAGAATTGATCGGGATGGGGATTTCTGAAATCACTAAATTGTTGGGGTGGAGTGAAGCTATCGCCAACCAACTCCGACAGAATGATCTTGAGGTGCTAACTACGAAACGGGAAATCACCATTGAGGAAATTATTTTAATCCAGGGTAAAGAAAGAATTTTTCAATCCACTAAGCGGCCATTTTATGATAAATTTGGCCATGTGATAGGTATATTTGGAATATCTATTGATATTACCGAACGCAAAAAACTTGAGTGTGAATTACGTTTAGCAGAAGAGCGAGCCAATACCGAGCGGCTATATTTAGATAATATTCTAGCTAATGTGCCGGAACATTTGTATTGGATGGATAAAAATGAAGTCATTTTGGGATGTAATGATAAACAAGCGGATAGTTTTGGTTATAAGAATAAAGCAGAAGTTATTGGGAAATCAATTCGTCAACTTGGTAAAAATAATGCTTGGACTGAGAAAATGATCCAAGCAATTCACGAAAATAATATGGAAATCATGAGAACCCGTCAGAGTATGATCCTTGAAGAAGATTGTATTTATGAAGGGAAACATAAAACCCTCTTATCTCATAAAAGCCCATTGATCGACAAAAGGGGTGAGGTTATTGGGATTTTGGGCGTTACCGTTGATATCACTGAGCGGAAAAGGCTGGAGCATGAATTACGGCTAGCAGAGGAAACGGCAAATGCCGAAAAGCTCAAATATAGTATGTATTTAGATAATGTTTTAGCCAATGTCCCTGAACATCTATATTTAATCGATAAAAATGAAATCATGCTTGCCTGCAACGATAAACAAGCGCGGAGTTTTGGTTTTAAAAATAAATCTGAAGTCATAGGCAAATCGACTCGTGAGTTAGCAAAAAATCTCGGCTGGAACGAGGAAATGATTCATATTATTCATAAAAACAATAAAGAAATTATAGAAACCCGCCAAGGTATGGTCATTGAAGAGGATTCAATTTATGAAGGTCAACATAAGACCTTGCTGTCTTATAAAAATCCATTGATTGATAAAAATGGATGCGTAATAGGCGTTTTAGGCATAACGGTTGATATTACCGAACGTAAAAATTTAGAGCGCGATTTAATCACTGCCAAAGAACAAGCCGAGGCCGCTAACCAGGCCAAATCCGAATTTCTAATGAACATGAGCCATGACTTAAGAACCCCATTTAGCGGTATCTTAAGTATGACCAGCTTTCTCTTTGAGCATGAGCAAGACCCAATAAAAAAGGACATGCAAGATGTAGTGCTAAAGTCTGCCAGACGCTTGTTGGTTTTATTAAACGATGTAATGGAAGTCTCCAGCATAGGCGGCCATCCCATTGAATATAGAGAATTTGCTATTAAGGAGGTAGTCGATGAAGTGAGCGAGCTGATTAACGCCGAAATAAAAATGAAAGGCCTAAACTTACTGATAGATTGCCCTAATACTAAAGTTAGCATCGATAAGCACCGAATAACTCGTATCTTGTTGAATCTGGTAGGTAACGCTATTAAATTTACTCCTGAAGGAACTATTAAGGTCAAGATTGTTACCTCAACTTATCTAACCATAACTGTACAAGATTCTGGCATAGGTATTCCACAAGATAAATTGGATATTATTTTTGAAAAATTTAGTAAGTTGAAGCCTTCTAATCAACACCATACTTATATGGGTTCTGGTTTAGGACTCTATATTGTAAAAAAGTTTCTTGATGAGCTCCATGGTTCGATACAGGTAACAAGTGAGTTAGGTAAGGGTTCAATTTTTACTTGCACCATTCCTTTATAAATTATGTGAGATTTTATCTCATCCTTCTGCAATATGAATAAAGGCTTAAAAATGCATTTTTCTAACGACTTGCTTAATTAAATTGCTCAAATTTGAAGCTATATTCAAAGAATTATACATCTTGCACAAGAATTGTATTCTACATCTGTGCTCTCATTTTTTTCTGAAAAACTAGGGTTTGTTTCTATAGCTGTCTCATCGTGAGAAGGTTTTTGAGCGAAAACTCCATTTTTTACCAATGAGCTTGTTTTTTGTTCTAAATTGAGAGTGACTTGGATAACGGCTTCAACAGGTACTCCTGTTAAGTTTTTTTGATATATATGGCGTTCAATATGCTTTCTATATTCCATATAATTTTCAACAGCTATTTCTGCCATTTTATCCATTTCATGGTCTAATAAATGTTTTGGGTTATCTGGCGGGTAAGAGCGAGAGGCAGGAAATAGGTTATTTTGTCTTGAATTTGAACTATTTTGCATGGATTTTGTAATGTCTTCGAGCTGTTTACGATATTTTTGATCAACTTTTAGTAAACTTACATACTTAAAAAGCTCTTCCTTCTGAGAGATCAAATTGGCGATATATTTTTGAAATACCGTATCGGCTGGTAAATTTTCTAACTTATCGGGATAAAAGTAATGGGTAACCCGTAATTTTTTAGCAAATATATAAAAAAACGTTAACTCCTCAAGTAAATATAAGACCGCACAAACAAAAGCCTCATCTGTTTTATAAAGTTTTTGAGCGGAAATTTGAATATCCATTATTTCCTGCTCGGTCAGTGCCGTAGCGTTGTTTGTACTTTTTTGTTTTTTTACCTGTTCTATATAGTCTCGATATTTTTGTTCTAAATATTTTTTTGCGCCTTGATCAATGCCTTGCTTAATGGGATTATCTTGACTATTCGAGCTTAAAATAAAGTTAACAAGCTCCGTGGCGCGTTTAATAACTGGATCCATTAAGGGCTCAGTCGAGAGATTGGTAGGCTCTAGCGGTGTATTTTTTTTTGGTTTTTGATTGATGCCATAATGATAATAATCCACTATTACCTTTAAATTATTATTAAATTTATTAAAAAATTGTGCAGTTTGATCGGAAGAGGCTTCAAAAATTTTTTTTTGAATAGGGAAGTCCTCAAGAAGTTCTTTATACTCATTATGTAGGCGCTTATGCTCTCGATTGTTAAAAATGAGCATACTAGGACTTATAAAATTTAGCTTAAATTTTTCTATAATAGCTAAATTTTCGGTTAGCCAATTTTCTTCAAATTCTAAAGATTCTTTAATAAAAAGTTGGCTATGGAAAGGGCCCTTGGCTAGTTCAATGATCTGTTCCCGATTACAGCTTGCCTTAATGGCTAGGTTAAAGCGATTAAAAATCCCGGGGATAAAGCTATAAAGCTTTTTAAGGCCAAGGATATTGACTAGTTCAAGAATCTTTGCAAATTCACTGCCGCTAAATTCATCCTTAGAGGTACTCGTCCCTAAACAACCAATTTTGTTAATGGTATCGCCCATAGCTATCGGATCAATCGACCAAAACTGTTTTTTATTTTTTATTTTTACAGCAGTTTGTTGCGTCTCTGGCATATGCTTTACCTGAAAATAGAATAGCTATAATCAATCGGTACTAAGTTCTTTAGCACTGTCCTTGTGAGTTAATATAATTAAGAAAATTAGACTGTCGAATTTAATAAATTATCTATAATCTTGCAAGATGGTAATAAAAACTAGCATCCTTATAAAGATTATTTAGTTGGTATGATTCCGGCTATAATAACGAAATTGCACAATACTATCAAGCCGATTAGGAGAATTGCTGAGGATAAATCATAAAATGCTTAATACTGCTCTTTAGCAGCTCGGCCGCGGGGGCCATTAAAGTAATTTTTAATGGCCGCTTGTTCAGACTGCGCTAATTCTTGCATATTACCCACCTCCAAAACCTTACCTTCTGCAAGAAAGGCTACTCGGTTTGTAATATGCCATAAAGTATCTAAATCGTGAGTCACCATGATGATAGAGAGCCCTAGGGTCTGTTGTAAATTTAAAATGAGTTCATCAAAGCTATTCGCTGCCACGGGATCTAAACCCGCAGTGGGTTCATCTAAAAACAATAGAGCAGGGTCTAGGGCAAGCGCGCGGGCTAAGGCCACTCGCTTTTGCATGCCACCGCTCAGTTCACTGGGGAATTTATAGGCTGCATCGGCATTGAGTCCGACTAGTTTAAGTTTAAGTAAGGCAATTTCGGTGATAGTCTTTGCATCCAAGTCGGTATATTCGTGCAATGGAAATTCAATATTTTGCAATACGGTTAATGAGCTAAATAAAGCGCCTTGCTGAAATAATACTCCCCAACTTTGACATAGCTTAGTAAATTCAGTCTCTGACCTATGGTGGTTGGCTTTGCCAAAAAACTTAATAGTACCCGAGGCAATGGGTATTAAGCAAAGAATGGCGCGTAGTAAAGTGGATTTGCCAGAGCCACTACCACCCACAATGGCTAAAACTTCCCCACGTTGAATACTTAAATCCAAATGATTCAGGATGGTTTTGCCACCTAATTGAATCGTTAACCGTTGAATTTCGATAATAGGTGTCGTCATATACCCAGCCAACTAAATAAGATAGAAAAACCGGCATCGGCTACTATGATAAAAAATATGGCCTGTACCACACTTTTAGTGGTTAGACGGCCAACGCTTTCTGCACTACCTGATACCTGTAGTCCCTGGTAACAGCCAATACTGGCAATAATCAGAGCAAATACGGGTGTTTTTACCAAACCTATGGCGTAGGTTTTCAGTTGAATCACATCTTGAAAGCGTTTAAGAAAATCATAAAAATTAATACCCAGCATGCTTTTTGCCATCAGCATTCCGCCTAAAACCCCAAAAATATCGGACCAAACGCTCAGTAAGGGTAAGGCTATGATTAAGGCAAAAATCCTAGGTAAGACCAATAGCTCAATGGGAGCGATACCCATGGCGCGTAACGCATCTATTTCTTCATTAATCTGCATCATGCCTAGTTGTGCGGTAAAGGCCGAGCCCGTTCGGCCTGCGATAATAATTGCCGTAAGAAGCGGACCAAATTCACGTAAGATGGCTAAACCAACAAAATTAACGATAAAAACATTAGCACCATAAGTTTGCAGTTGTATGCCCATTTGATAAGCAAGCACCACGCCAATTAGAAATGATAATAAGCCAATAATGGGTAAAGCCTTATAACCACCCGACTCTATATTGCTGACAATTTCACGCCAACGCAATGCACCGGGTGAATAAGTGGTTTTAATTAAAGTAATGACTAATTCGCCAATAAAAGCCAAGAATTGCTTAGTATGCTCATAAGCCTCTAGGCTGTTTTTCCCTATGCGGTATAGCAGGTTATGTTGAGTGGGTTTGGCTAAGGCTTGCTCTTCAGCGGTGTTTTTACCAACCAATTTAAGCAAGGTAGCGTGTTCATTTGAGAAATTCTGTAAACGCGCCTGATATTTATTAGCAATTTTACTAAGTAGTAAAGCGCCCACACTATCTAATTTTGTGATTTTACTACCATCTATGGCTATTTTAGCGGGCAAGTCTACTTTATTAAACCGCTGGTTGAGTTGTTGGCTGTGAGAAATGTCCCAGTTACCCTGGCAAATTAAAGTGTTATCTTCTAACTGCCAATCAGTCTTTTGATCAGTGGATTTGTGGTTCATAAATTAGCTTATCTATCACCATGGTAGGTGGATTATAAACAAGCTGACGGTTAAATACGAGTGCGGTTTTGAATATCTAAGCTTATTTAACTGAATGGATAGGCCTATCTTATACCCTTTCTTTTAAATAAACTTCTGTTAAAAGGTGGGTGGCAGCTGTGTGGGGGCCCTCACGCGCGCAGTCTACGAGCACGAGAGGGGGAACACAGCTGACAGGACCCAAGTCACTTAGATGAGTCAATCTTACCGTCATAATAACCGCTCAACACTTAGGCCGTTTAGTATTTCATTAGTTCTCTTATACTATCGTTGATCCTACGCAGAAAATATAAAAAAGAATAAAATTCAAACCAATCTTCTTTAGTGGCATCATCCCGTTGGATGCTTGCATTGATTTTATTGAAGATAGCTTGTTTAGCGTCATCTAAGGTATTGAGTTCAATGGCCGTGGCGTGGTCGCTAAAGTGTTCGCTTAAATTCCCAAAATTGGTTTTAATGATCGCTCTTATTTCGATTAAGTCAGGCATGATCACCGCGAAAGTATCACTGTTTGATAAATAGGATAGG
>JAQSXL010000042.1 GCA_029256685.1 Gammaproteobacteria bacterium
GGTAATAAATAGGATAGGCAGGATAAGTAATGGTCATAACTTTACCGAGCGGTAAAATTGAAACCCCCCAGCGCTTGGGCGAGTTGGTAAAAGCACACCGTAAATACAATGGTTTAACTCAGGCAGAATTTGCCGCTTTAGCCGGAGTCGGTAACCGCTTTATCTCGGACCTGGAAAACGGCAAACCCAGCGTACAACTGGATAAGGTATTACAGGTATTATCCAGTCTAGGCCTGGAGTTACATATTAGCAGGCGCACTAAGCCGAGTTATTTAAAAAAGTACTGACCGGTCGCCCAGGTCAACCTCGGCTTATGCCGCAGCATCACGACGAGGTAAAAATAATATGGCAAAGCCATAGCGCAGCTTAGTGCGTATTCATTATACCTTATTTAAAAAAATTAAAAATCCTCAACAAGGGTTTGTATTTATTGCCGTATGGAGTTATATTACTGCCCTTATAAATCTCTTAAAATTATCATTCAGTTAGGGTTAAGAATGAAGTTGCAAATTAATAGTCATTTTTCCAAGAAAAGCTTATCAGCTATTCTATGCGCCGGATTACTTATTACGGCTGCCGAATCAAGTATGGCTCAGCCTGCGGGAAAAGCGCAAGCGCAAGCCATGCAAAATTATGACGCTAATGGTTATCCCATTTATCCAACGCCTGATTATTCAAGCGGCGACCGTAAGTTAATCGAAAAAGGCGAGTATTTAACTAAAGCGGGCGACTGTATGGCTTGCCATACCGACACCAAAAACCATGGCAAACCTTTTGCGGGCGGTTTAGGAATTAAAACTCCTTTTGGTACTTTTTATTCACCCAATATTACGCCGGATAAAGCAACCGGGATTGGAAATTGGAGTGATGAAGATTTCATCCGGGCTATGCATGATGGTAAAGCGCCCGATGGTTCTAATTATTATCCGGTATTTCCTTACCCGGATTTTAATAAAATTAGTAAACAAGACCTTTTAGCCATTAAGGCTTATATCTTTAGTTTAGCTCCCATCCATCAAGAAAACCGTAAAAATGATGTGCCTTTTCCCTTTAGCTGGCGCTTTTTACAATATGGCTGGAAAATCTTATTTTTCTATCCCCATAAAGGCCAATATGAATTTGATGCGAACAAGCCTGCAGACGTGAACCGAGGCGCTTATTTGGTTCAAGGACTAGGCCATTGTGGTATGTGTCATACACCTATCAATATTTTAGGTGCACCCAAGCGCTCCTATTATTTAACGGGTAATATGGTTGAAGGCTATTATGCGCCCAACATTACTAAAAAAGGATTAAAAAACGCAACGGCAGAAGATACCGTGCGGGTTTTCACGCATGATGA
Source organism: Gammaproteobacteria bacterium (assembly GCA_029256685.1). Classification (GTDB taxonomy): domain Bacteria; phylum Pseudomonadota; class Gammaproteobacteria; order JAQSXL01; family JAQSXL01; genus JAQSXL01. The sequence goes on from JAQSXL010000042.1 coordinate 1,343, forward strand.
ATTATTGCATGGCCGTGGTAAAGTCGGCGGGCCCATGGCCGAGGTTAATCACGATAGTTTACAATATTTATCGGGTGAGGATTTACACGCCATAGCAAATTATTTGCTAACGGTGCAGAGTAAACAACCCGAAATGGCTGCCAGTGGAAAAGTAACGCCGGCCGAGGGTAAGAAGATTTATGCTAAATATTGTGCGGCTTGCCATACCACAGGCTCGGCTGGTGCTCCAGTGCTGGGTGATGCTGCTGGCTGGGATCCTTTGATTAAGTTAGGGATAGATAAACTACACAACAACGCTATCAATGGGATTAACTCTATGCCTCCTAAAGGCGGTTGCCCAACTTGTTCGGATAACCAAATTAAAGCCGCTGTTGATTACTTAGTTGAGGCGGCAAAGGGCGGGGGTTCAAGTACTGGTTTTAATAAACCTAAACCTATGCCAAAATTAACGCTGGCGGATGGCCAAAAGGTCTATGAAAAAGCTTGCTATGTATGTCATAACAACGGCGATTTAGGCGCACCTAAATTAGGTGACCAAGCCGCCTGGGCACCTAGAATTTCAAAAAACATGGATGTACTTTTTACCCATGCGATAGAAGGCTATAAAGGTATGCCAGAGATGGGTGCTTGTTATAACTGTAACCAAGCCGAAGTAATGGCAGCAGTGAAATATATGGCACAAGAAAGTAAGACCGATGGTGACTATTCACTGTGGTAAAATTTTTAGCAACTCATTTAAGAAAGTTGAGCAGCGCGTTAGATAAATAAGATAGTATATAGGAGCGAAGTCGGATGCGGTTAATTAGTTATTGGCGATGGTTTGTTAGCGTACTATTACTAGCAATAACTCCTTATGCATTAGCGCATGGTGAATCAAAATTTAATTTACCCAAAGGGGTCACGCCCATTAGTCATGATATTTATGATCTGCATATGACCATTTTCTGGATCTGTGTAGGGATTGGGGTCATTGTTTTTGGGGTGATGATTTACACCCTGATTTATCACCGCAAATCACGCGGGGTTAAACCTGCACAGTTTCACGAGCATACCCTTGTTGAAATTGTTTGGGCCGTGATTCCTCTCTTAATATTAGTTGCGATGGCAATTCCCGCCACCTTAGTGCTCATCCGGATGAATGACACCACGGAAGCGGATATCAATATCAAGGTAACGGGCTATCAATGGAAATGGCAGTATGAATATCTAGACCATGGTATTAGTTACTTTAGTAATTTATCTACTCCACGTGATGAGCTGGAAAATCGCAAACCTACCAAAGGTCAATGGTATTTATTAGAAGTCGATAAACCGTTGGTAGTGCCTATTCATAAGAAAATTCGCTTTCTGGTTACCGCTAATGATGTAGTGCATTCTTGGTGGGTACCTTCCCTAGGTATTAAACGCGATGCTATTCCCGGTTTTATTTATGAAGCGTGGGCACGCATTGAAAAACCGGGCACTTACCGCGGCCAATGTGCGGAATTATGTGGAGTAAATCATGGATTTATGCCGATTGTGGTTAAAGCCGTGACCGAAGAAGAGTATAATAAATGGATTGCCGAACAGACTCAGCAAAAGACTGCAGCGGCTCAATTATCCACTAAATCCTTAACGAAAGATGAATTAATGACCTTGGGTAAAAAAGTACATGATACTAACTGCGCCGTCTGCCATAAGGTAGATGGTTCGGGTATGCCGCCCGCATTTCCTGCGATAACGGGTAGTCATATTGCTACAGGGCCTATTGCTAAGCATATTGACATAGTATTAAACGGTAAGCTAGGTACCGCTATGCAGGCATTTGGTAGCCAACTTAGTGATGCGGATATTGCGGCTGTAGTGACTTATCAACGTAATGCACTCGGCAATAGCAAAGGCGACATGGTCAATACTCAAGAAATTAAAGCTGCACGTGTGAAGGAGAAGAACTAATGGCTGAAGTGATAACTCATGAAACAGAACATCATCATTATGAACCCGGCCATGAGAAAACCTTAGGGGCTAAAATAGCACGCTGGGTATTTACCACCAACCACAAAGATATTGGTACCCTCTATCTTTGGTTAAGCTTTCTTATGTTTTTTGTGGCAGGCGGCATGGCACTTTTAATTCGTACAGAATTATTTATGCCTGGAGCGCGGTTTATTTCGCCGGAATTTTTTAATCAAATGACCACTATGCACGGCCTTATCATGGTATTTGGCGTAGTGATGCCGGCGTTGACGGGATTGGCAAACTGGCAAATTCCTTTGATGATAGGCGCTCCCGATATGGCATTGCCTAGATTGAATAATTGGAGTTTCTGGTTATTGCCTTTTGCTTTTTTACTGCTAATCAGCACCTTTTTTATCGAAGGGCCTGCGCCTAACTTTGGTTGGACTTTTTATGCGCCCTTATCAACCCAATATGGGCCACCTAGTACCGACTTTATGATTTTTGCCATTCACTTAATGGGATTATCCTCCATTATGGGCGCTATTAATATCATCGCTACCATTATCAATATGCGTGCGCCTGGTATGAGCTATATGAAGATGCCGGTATTTGCTTGGAGCTGGTTTATAACGGCTTTCTTGTTATTGGGCATAATGCCGGTGTTGGCAGGTTGCGTTACCATGATGTTAACCGATCGCCATTTTGGTACTAGCTTCTTTAATGCTGCAGGTGGTGGTGATCCCTTATTGTTCCAACATTTATTCTGGTTTTTCGGTCACCCAGAAGTTTATGTATTGATTTTACCGGCATTTGGTATCATTTCCGAAATACTGCCTACCTTTAGCCGTAAGAAAATCTTTGGTTATCGCTTTATGGTATATGCGATTGTAGTGATTGCGGTCTTATCCTACGTGGTTTGGGCGCATCATATGTTTACTACCGGTATTCCATTGGCATCGGAACTCTTTTTCATGTATGCCACTATGATCATCGCTGTACCTACCGGTGTAAAGGTATTTAACTGGACGGCTACGATGTTTAAGGGGTCGTTATCCTTTGAAACGCCTATGCTATTTGCAATAGGTTTTCTTTTCATGTTTACCTTTGGTGGTTTCTCGGGTTTGATGTTAGCGATAGTCCCGGCTGACGTGCAATATCAAGATAGCTATTTCGTAGTAGCGCATTTCCACTATGTGTTAATGTCGGGCAGTGTCTATGCGATCATGGCGGCAATTTATTATTGGCTGCCTAAATGGTGTGGTTATATGTATTGCGAAAAATTGGGTAAGTGGCATTTCTGGCTGACTACCCTAGGGATGAATATCACGTTCTTTGTCATGCATTTCTTAGGTTTAGCCGGTATGCCAAGACGGATCCCAGATTATCCTTTACAATTTGAAGACTTTAATCGCATTGCAACCATTGGTGCTTTTATATTAGGTTTTAGCCAATTGATTTTCCTATACAACGTGATTAAAACTATCCGTGGTAAAAATAGAGTGAAAGCCAGCGCAGAAGTATGGGAAGGCCATCATGGTTTAGAATGGACCGTGGCTTCGCCAGCGCCATATCACACCTTTTCGACTCCACCTAAAATAGACTAATGATTACAAGCCGCCAAGGGCGGCTTGTAACTAAATTTGTGAGTACTGAGTGATGAATAACCAGCCCATAGATTATGCAGCTAGACAGCGGAAAATCCGCCGTTTAGCTATGTTGTTGGGCTTAGCTGCATTCGGCATGCTCGGTTTTGGCTATTTATTGGTGCCTATATATAATGTAATGTGTAAGGCCTTTGGTATTAATGGTAAAACCAATGAACAGCCTATTGCTTATAATGCAGCAGACCCTGTAGATAAAAGCCGCTGGGTTACCATTGAATTCGTAACCTCGCGCAATAATCAGATGCCCTGGGAATTTAATCCCTTGGTAAAGAAGATTAGAGTACATCCGGGAGAAATTAACCGGATAGCTTTTTATGCAAAAAACGACTCCGATCATGAGATGATGGTGCAAGCAATTCCCAGTGTTACACCGGGTCTTGCAGCCAAGCACTTAAAAAAAACGGAGTGTTTTTGCTTTACACAGCAAAGCTTAAAAGCCGGTGAATCCATGGATATGCCGGTATTGTTTCATATTGATAGGGATTTACCCAAAGAAGTTAATGAAATGACTTTGTCATATACTATGTTTGATATCACCCATATGAAGCATAAGAAAAATGCAAACGCTGGGAAGATAAGTTAATCAATTAATAAAATAGTTAAAGGATAAAAAATGGCGCAGACGCAAGGCTCTTATTATTTACCTAACCCAAGTCATTGGCCAATTGTAGGCTCAATAGGGCTATTTAGTATGGTGTTTGGTGCGGCGAATTGGCTGCACGGTCAAAGTTTCGGCCCCATTATTTTTGGCGTGGGCGCCTTGATCATGGCCTATATGTTATTTGGCTGGTTTGGTAAGGTGATAGGAGAAAACCAAGCGGGTCTTTATAATAAACAAGTTGATCGTTCATTTCGTTGGGGCATGGGCTGGTTTATTTTTTCTGAAGTGGTTTTTTTCGGCGCATTTTTTGCTGCCTTATTCTATGCCAGAATTTCTGTATTGCCTTGGTTATCGGGCACTTGGGATCTAGGGCAAATGACTCATTACCTATTATGGCCTAATTTTCAAGAGGCCTGGCCCTTAATTCATAATCCCGATCCCAATCAATTCGCGGCACCTAAACATGTGATGGGCGCCTGGGGTTTGGCTACTATTAACACCCTGATCTTGTTAGTCAGCGGCTTGACCATTACGTGGGCACATTGGGGCCTGTATAAGAATAATCGTAAACAATTGGTCATGGGTTTATTTCTAACTGTAGCCTTAGGGGTTATCTTTTTATGCTTCCAGGCCTATGAGTACATTCATGCTTATGAACATATGGGTTTAAAATTAAGCTCCGGTATTTATGGTACGACTTTCTTCATGCTAACGGGATTTCATGGTATGCACGTGACCATTGGTACCATCATGTTGATCACCATTTTAATCCGCAGCATCAAGGGCCATTTTACCCCAACCAATCACTTTGCCTTTGAAGGCGTTGCCTGGTATTGGCATTTTGTAGACGTAGTATGGTTGTTTCTTTACATCTTTGTCTATTGGTTATAACCCGCAACTCAAAAAAGCCTACGTTCCGTAGGCTTTTTTGTTATAGTTAGCTAATCGGCGTGTTGGAAAACGAGTTGCTTGCTTAGTACACCCGCTCTAGGTAAGTGTTTGCACCGCCTAAGCGATTTCAAGCATCTGCTTACTAGCAACCGTAAAGAAGACTTAAAGCTAGGTCCAGCATGGCTGAAATAGCGACAACAATCATTTTATTTCATCAATCTAACTATCCCTGTTTATTAGACAACAATTATCTTGTTCACTACTTAACTTATTTCTTGCAATTGGGTAGACTCCATATATGAGGTAACTTTAGGAATTCGACTCATGGACAACCAGAGTTTCCTGACATGATTTTTAGTAGTTTACGGTAAACTAAGGCCATTATGCAACCGATGAAAAAACAATTGAGCAATACTCAAGGCTACTCAGCTCAGGATAATGAGCTATGGAACTCCTGTCTAAACAGTCCGGAAAGTGAAAAGATTAAAGAGGTTAACCGATTACAGCAGGAAGGTAAAATACTTGAAGCAAGAAGTATTCTTATCGAAATTTTAGACTCGATGCTTGCCAAGCAACATATTACCGAGCAACCTAGCGTTATTATTTATCTAACATATTTAGCGGACAGTTACTTAAAAACAAGTTGTAGCAGTTTTACATCTCAATCAATCAAAACAGCTGACTTTGAAGCAGAATACATTAAGCCACTGCAATTATATTGCCTCGCCTCGCACTTAGCATGCCAATCCAAATTAGATGAGCCGTTTTCAGAAGGATTACTATACAAAATTATTAATCTGATAAATCAATATATTTTAGCTGAATTTAATAAAGAATCTATACTGACTACTGCTGAACTTCAAGGTTTCCGAGAACGGCTGAGAAAAAATCAAGAACTCAATATAGATGAACAACCCATCGATACACAAACTATTACTAGCGCCTTAAAAGGATTATTTGCAGAATTAATCGAAAAGGCTTTCGCACTTTCTGGTCAAAGAGAAGGTAATAAGCTTGGTAACTATGTTTTTATAGGTTTAGGTTCATTGAGCCGTAGTGAGATGACACCTTATTCCGATTTGGAATTTGGTTTGTTGATTGAAAATAAAAATAAGTGTGGTATCTTTGAAAAAATAGTGCGCTTATTGCATCTTTTGGTCATTGCTCTTGGGCAAACGGCTGTTGATGACAAATTATTTACTGATAATCAAGAAACTAAACTTAAACCCTATTTCAAAAACAAACTCTTTATTCCCAAGGGATTTAGCTTCGATGGTGCCTGGCGAACTCCCTTGGGCCGTAAATCGTTTAACTACGATAGGCATCCGTTTAAGTTACTCGGTACAGTAGATGAGTTAGTATCTTTTGTAAAAGATGATGGCAGTTTTAATAGAGATTATCTGTTCTTTAGTCAGCTATCGCAGGTTGATATTATTAGCGGCGATCTAGAGATATACGCTAATTATCATCGGCAATTGGATTGTTACCTTACTGATGAAAAAGATAACAAGAACAAGAAAGTTCTCAAAACATTTAAAGATAATCTAGAAAAATTGCGCCCTCAGCTAAAGACTATAAAAGATTACGAAAAAATTTTACAAAACCATAATATTGATGCTCAGACAGCGCAACCGGAAAACCTTAGCTTTAGCCTAAAACATGATCTCCATCGTTTCTTAGAACGAACCATCGATGCGCTACACTTATATCACTATGCAGCGCTTGAAAAAAAAGATAGAAACGGTGATTTAACCACAAAGGCAAAGATCGAGGCGCTTTGTCAAGCGGAACTATTCAATATTGATTTAGGTAAACAGCTAAAGCAATTACTTAACGATCTTATCAAGTACCGTTGCTTGGCTTATCAACACTATCAAGGCCAAATTGAAAATGCTCAACTAGTGTTAGAGCAATCAGAACATTCCCAACCTGCGCAAAATACAGAGCCAGTTGCTTTATATAAAATTGCTGGCCAAAAACTGTTTCAGCAATATGGATTTCTGCGCAATTTTTATGATAAAGCATGTCAGTTTATTAATTTTTGTGAAAAGAAAACTGAAGAAAATCCTTGGTCAACGGCTATTGATAATGTTGATCCTAGAGGGCAAGCAGATGCTTATTATCGGGACAAAGATTATGAGTCGGCAAGGCGGTGGTATTGGGATGTGATACGACTACCTAATCAGCATTATAAACATCATGATTACGAGCGCTTAGGTAAGATCTATCTAAAATTATCTGAATATGAAAATGCCGTATGTCAATTTAAAGCTGCTTATCAATTTTTACAATCTCATTCGCAGCATGAGAGTAGAAATTTGAAACAGTTAACACGATACAAGTTACTGGCCGGAGTGGCCAAAAATGCGCAAGCCATGGCGCATGGTCGAGGTGATGAGAACTCATATCAGATGGCCCAAGCGCATTATGAGGAAGCCTTAAAGGATTGTGAAGAACTCTTAAAAGTAACAGAGAATTTAGAAACCGCATTAACTCGTAAGGAGGAACCTGGTTATTTTACTTGTGCAAGCAGAAAAGGAGATGTGCAACTGGCTACGCTCTGGTACAAGTTAAGCGAATGTCACTTAAGATTAGGTGATTACTATTATATAAATGATAAGCAAGATACGATCAATTATCAGATAGCTAAACGATATTTTAAGTTATATGTAAAGGAAGCCGCTAAGCTCAATGAGCCTCAGTTAGAAAAAATGCAGCATTATCTCGATGCTTTAAATAGTATGGTAGAAGAAATGTACCTAGAGCAACTATCAAAAAGATTAGCTAATGATACATATAAGGAAATTTTAAATCATGGTATTGATTATTATCGCTATGGATTAGATAAAATGAACAAACATTTAAAGGAAGAGCGATATAAAAATATTAAGACAAATTTTCAAAATAAATTAGGAAAATATGAGCCAATACCAAATATAGAATCGATGGATAATGCAAATAGGATGGTTCCTAGAAATTATCATCCACGATTATATAAACCAGCTGAAACAAGTTCGCAGCAAGCACCTGCTTCGCTAAATCAATTCCAAAGATATAAAGAAGCTTTCAGTAATGAAATAGCTAAAATAAAACAAGTTATTGAAGATTACAAAACACGCTGTGCTAATGACACAAAAATTGCCAAACAATATCCAACGACAAATAACCTTGCAAACATAATTTCAGAACTCGACGGCATGAGTCAAGCAATTAAGGATTTAACCTGTTTTTCCGAGTTCAATGGATTGCGAACGAGGATTAAACAAATAAAAAACCTGATTGGTAGGAAGTTTATAAACGTGGAAGAATTTAAGAATCTTTTCTTTCAGTTAAAAAACCAATATCTTATCTTTTGCAAAAACATAGTGAAAGACACCTATGCTTTAAAAATAGCAGAACCAACTTGTGGCCGGCATAATTTGGGTTCAATTCTTCTCGAACTGTCAACGCAAATGGATAATGATGAGCGCTATCTTACGGAGGCTTCTGCCTATTATTATCATCATTATATAAGCGAGGACGATGCTAAGTTTAATTTTGCAAGCGATATAGATTCAATACTTGGGCATTTAACGGAGGCTAGTATAATCACAGATGAGAATAGACAAGCCTTAACCGAGCGTATAAAGCAGCTGCGAGATAAAAATGTGGCCAAAAATGACTGTATATTGCTATTTTTAACTCCAGCATTACATCTACTAAAAATTGATCAAACTTTTGAGTGTCATGAGCCTCATACCATAAACTATTTAATAACTAAAGTTAAGTCTGAAAATTTACATTTATATCTATTAAACATATGCTGGTTAGACTCTAATCTATTGACGGATGCGAAGAAAAATCAAAGCACGCAATTATTTAATTTTGAAGAAAAAGTTTATATAGCTAGTTTATATGATTTGATAAAAAATATTTTTTTACATTTTTATTCTGAGGTTCAACCTCAAGAGATAGACGAACTCTTGTCGGACTTAGCAGAACAGATGTCCGCTAACGTAAGTGGGAATAACGGAATAACTTTTTCAATTTAACAATAGTAGGCAAAATTATGAATATACTAACCAGCCAAAAACTAATCCGGGAAAGTCTAAGTGATGATTTCGAAAGTTTAAAAAATAGGTTATATGCAGAATTTGCTCGCTTATCTTCATTGCCTTCCGTTTATATAGTCTATGCAGAGCCTCTTGAGCAACAGCTTAGTGAGGAGACTGATCTGTTGGGATTTATTCAGGATTTGGAAAACGATTTAACCGATTGTAGAGTACATGTTGAGTCCTTTATGTTTCCGAAAGACATGTCAAGCCAAAGAGAAAGTATTCTCTATAATCATGCTAGCAACATTAAAGATGACGATCTTATTTTAGTTTTTGGTAGTAAATCCTTGGCTGAAGAACAACGCTTTAACGAAATAATTAAACTAGAGTTATCGATTGTCACAGAGCATCAGCGAGCAACTTCAGCGCAAGTAAGAATGATGGCTTGGAGTGGCAACCTAGTAGACTTTCCGACATGTTTATTAGCTAATAATAAAATTAACGATAGGATTAAACAAGACTATATCGATTTCTTTGAAGAGTTAGTCCAGACACTCCATACCAATGCCATTGCGATAAGACCTGCCGTTATTAATTACCTGTGGAAGGATTTTAAATCTAAGTGGTCTACTATTAAATTAGAAAATAGTCAGGCCTGGCGCTATTTTACAGGGAATGCAGGTAAAGAATCACAAGCGGATTTACGTCGTTATGACAACGGGTATGATACCCAAGCCATTGGCTATTTAATTCATAGCCAACCTTCTATTGAGCTTCTCACCTTTGTCACGACGCAAAGTGGAGAATTGGATGAGCGCGTGATTGTCGGTGAGGAAATAGAGTATCTAGTACAACTAAGAACTTTGTTAAACAGACCGATAGGGTTTATTACTATTGAACCTAATACCATCAATAGTTCACATTTTATAGCTGGCTTTATCAGTCTTAACCATCAGCTATTGCTGGTGAATCCACTGGGTTTACCCCATCATCGAGGCTTTTACCAAGCACTTAAAAAACTCAATGACAAACTCAACTTTAAAGCCATTTATTTATCGACCCATAGAATACAGCAAGATGAAAAAGCCCCTGTGTCTTGTGGGCCATTATGTGTGGAGTTGTTACGGGCTTGGCAAATAAATCCGCCAGACTTAGCCAGTGCAGCATTCAAGCAAGCTAAGCCAGCAGAGAAAGAAGAACTCACCTATGTACCGGTAGCGATTTCGCTACCTCCCACTCTTACCCAACTGATGCAAGAAAATAACAAAGAGAATCTCATTCAGCTTCGCCAAACACACGCTGAACTACTAAAGGATAAAGCGCAAGAAGACGTCATGAGCAATGAAGACTTTTGGCTAAACCAGTGTGATAATGCGCCACTACAGGTGTTAATCAGAAAACTCTTGAATAAAGAAATAACCCTGCTGTCGATTCAAGATACCCCTGAGTATCAGCAGTTGTTAAGTTTTAATGAATCCAATTCCAGCATCTCTAAAAGCTCTTTCAGAAATAATCCTTACCTGCATTTTAGCCTCAATGTTCAAAAGACTACCATACAAGCTGATGATGCTATTGAAGAAAATGAGTTACAGCAAGCCACCGTCCTAGCTTTACAAACAGCAAACCTGCCTTCTGTAACGAAAACAAGACCTGGCACCCAATTACAAGCACAAAATGCTGGGGGTAATGACAATATGCTGGCAAAATATAGCTATGATCCGTATTATTGGTATGGTTTGCAAAAGGAAAAATCACCGGCACAATTACTGTTTGAAACCGTCCAACAATTTTATCAACAAGGTAAGTTTCAAAAAGCGATAGAGCATTTACAAACTATTCTTAACTTGCCTGATGAACAAAGAATGGCGCCCGGTTTATGGCAAGCTAAAGTGTATCATCAACTGGCTTGTTGCTATGCCTTACCGAGCTCTAACAAGACTGATACAAAAAAAGCCCGGAAATACTTTGAATGTGCACTGCAACAGGACAATTTGAGCTTAAGTGGTTTGGCGCACCGCATCCGCTGTGATTATAGCGGTTTCCTTTATCGGCAGAAAGACTATCCAGCGGCTTACCAACACGCTCAAATTGTCCTGCAATCAAGCGATAAAACCAAATGGCTAAGCTATGCATCGCATGAACGGGCCTTGCTGCCACAGGCTGTTCAAACCGCTTTACAGCACTTAGCCTATGAAAGCATAACAGACCGGGCCTTGGCTTATCACCTAAGCTTGATAAGCTTACAGGCCCAAAACCAATCTGAACCGTATTCAACGGTATTGAGTGACTTTATGGGTGAAACCTATCAAGGCATTGACCCCGTCGCCTTTGATTTAGTGGCACAACATTGTCAGCAACCAGACCAGGCGGCTAAAGCCCGTGACTACAGCCAATGGGTAAAACAGGAATTACAGACTGTGGACGCGATTAAGCGCTTACAGACAAAAATTGCAGGATTAGCCTTACCGGTACCGGTGACTCAACAACAGCCGGCGACAGTATCGGAAGATGTCAATAAAACCCAGCTCTATGCCCAATTAGCCCAAGCCTTTGAAACGATGG
>JAQSXL010000043.1 GCA_029256685.1 Gammaproteobacteria bacterium
TTGGTTTTTTTTGCAGAAATGTCGGCAAGGACTAAGGTATTCATGGCACTATATTGCAATGAGCTTATAAGGCCTAATAGAAAAAGTAGGATAATGATGATTATTTCTGGAGTGGTTTTAGTAATTAAAGTAAACGTTAAAATACTCAAAGCTAGCACCATCGTATTAACCATCAGTACTTTTTTAAAACCGAATTTATTAATGATTTTATTTACCCCAAATTTCATTAATAACAAACCCAAGGCTAAGGGCATCATTAAGCATCCGGAATGTAAGGGCGTGTAACCTAAGCCTAATTGAAATAAAAGGGGCAAAATGAAGGAAATCCCGCCTATACCTAAACGGTTCCAAGCATTTCCTAACAATGCCCATCTAAAGGTCTGGTTTTGAAACAAGCTTAAATCGAACAGGGCTTTAGAACGTTGCTTTGCATGTAACCAGTAGGCGAATAAACCTACCACGCCTATATTCAAAGCAAATATTACCACCTTAAAAGGTACATAGTGTTCACCCAGCATTTCAAAACCAAAGGTAAAACTAACCGATGCAATGGCAAATAATATAAAACCTAATTTATCTAATTTAGGCGCCCGTCTAGCGCGAATGTTGATAAAATAGCGATAAGTAAAATATAGGCCATACATAGCAAAAGGAATATTTACAAAAAAAATCCAACGCCAAGATAAAAAAGTAGTAATAAACCCACCCACCATAGGCCCTAGCATGGGCCCTACTAAGGCGGGGATAGTGACATAGCTGGTAACCTTAAGCAGTTCTGTTTTACTAAATAACCGGGCTAAAACCATGCGTGCCACGGGAGTCATCAAAGCCCCTCCCATACCTTGCAAGATACGCGCTAACACCAAACCGGTTAGATTCACTGCTAAACCACAGAAAATAGATCCCAAGGTAAAAACAACCATGGCACTAAAAAATACATTTTTAGTGCCATATTTTTCCGCGGCCCAGCTACTAATGGGAATAAAGACTGCAATGCTTAATAAATAACTTGTTAGTGCGGCTTTTAAGGCCAACGGATTAACGTTTAAGCTATAGGATATTTGGGGAATAGCTGTGGTAATAATAGTAGCGTCTAAAGTTTCCAAAAACAGCGCCAGCGTGACTACCCATAAAATTAAGCGCTTACTACGCTTAATAGCTGGCATTACTTAAACCATTGTTGGTATTCAAGCTCACTAAAACCTACTAGCCGTTGATTACCTAAATCTAATAAGGGACGTTTAATTAAAGAGGTTTTTTGCAGCATCAATTCCAGGGCTTTAGGCTCGTCAAGCTCCAGTTTCATTTCCGCGGTTAATTGGCGCCAAGTGGTGCCCCTAGTATTGAGTAGTTTTTGCCAACTTAATTCTTTAATCCAGGCTAAGAGTTGTTCACGGCCTAAACCCTGCACTTGATAATCATGAAAAGTATAGCTAATACCTTGTTCATCTAACCATCGCCTGGCTTTTTTAACCGTATCACAATTTTTTATACCGTATAATTTAATCACTTTTTAGACCTCATCATTGGATTCGCACAAGGTATCTTAACAGCTTTCTAATTGCATTTATAAGCCAATGATTTTACAATGGATCGGAAATAACTTCGAGCTTATCCCATGCCCTATAGAGCCTTTGACCTAAGAAAAGCCATTTACCACCAGGATTTAGATACTCTACAAGCTATTTTACACGAGCGCGACACAAATGGCATGCCCTTGTTTGATTTAAATCAGATCGGCCCACATGGTGAAAGTGCCTTGCTCTGGGCTTTCGCGTCGGGAGATTATAGTGTCGAGGTTATTCAATTTTTACTCAATGTTAGGGATGGGAATGGTAATCCCATTCTTAATCTTAATTCAGTTGATAATGAGGGTTGTAACTTGCTGAATTATTTATTAATGGAGGAGCATGATAACCAGCGAAAGTTAAAGAATCGGCGTGTTTTAGAACTATGCTTAGACGCTAGGGATATAAACGGTAATCTTAGACTAGATATTACAGCTCAGAATACCAAATTTTCACCATTAGAACAGGCCACCTATCTAGGAGACCTGGATATGTTCCGTATGTTAATCGACTGTCGTGATGCTAAGGGTGAAAAAATATTAGATATCAATCAAATTACGAATGCCAGCACTGAGTTTACAATGCTCAAGTCCCTGGAAATTAACCCGGAAACCTACCGAATCTTAAACCACTTAAAAGATGATAAAGGCTTTACACCCAGCCATTTTAAGCTAAGAATATTCCCAGATCGTATGCGTTTTGCATATATGCATTCTCAAATTTCTTACTTAGAGGAAGCATTCTTACAACGTGGGCCTTATTTTAGAAACGAACCCTTACCATTAGAACGTGTCGTAGCACCAAGACCGGAAATACCCTTTCATGAACAGCCTCAGAATACACATGCTTCCGAAGTGACTCAGAGCATTGACGTGTGTATCCACAAGCTACGTTTACGTTACCCCGCGCAAAATCAGGTTAAAAATTTAGCGGCAGTGCACAAATATTTACTATCTCTACCCGCCTCCAAAACCAAAAACATCGCTCTCGCTTGTTTCAATGGAATTAAAACCGAGCCTACCGTGCGTGGGCAAAATCAGGCTACTTTAGCCGAGGTATTGAGTTTAATCTGGCAAGCCATTCATGATAAACAAGCGCTCACTCAAGATACGGTAGAGTTAACAGAAGCAGATATTGAGCTGCGTAAACAGAGCATAGTCTCACATCTTTATCAAGCCCAAACAGAGTATGGTAATAGAAGCGCTTGCTTTGTTGGGGTTTTCAATAAAATCATTGAAACCCTTGACCGCTGTCATCCCGACATCATAATTATCAGAAGCGAAAATGAAATTATGCCTTATGCCTCTGAGCGAACCTTAGCCTTGGCCATAGCCGCGCTGGCAAAAAACCCTATCCGGGTACAAAAGCAAATAATAAGGGATTGGGATGATGACGCTAGCGAAAATAGTGTAGTAGCAAATTTTAAAAAAAATTGAAATACCTATATCGAAAAAGAACTACAACAGGAGTTTGGTCATTTAGTAACCCGCTCCAAGCGCCAAGAGATCCTCGATCAATTGGAGTACTTGCCTAAACCTTTGATCCATAGGCGGTTAAATAATTTGATTGCAGAAATCCAGCAGTTAACCCCACACAATGAAATATTCGGCCATACTAAGCGAGTCACCAGTTTACAACGTTTAGCAGCTGAGGCCTATGCAGATAACGAGATTCCTTTTGAAGCAATTTATCAAAATATGCTTAAGCAATTAAATCATTTAAAACGTTTGGACAATTTAAGACATAAGGTAGGCGAATTAAAATTCAGCCGCGACTGTAAGGCTTATCAATTAGCTTGTATTTACTTAGCCCAGGATGTTGATAGCGCTTACGCTAAACCTAATGCAGGTGAAAAGTTAGTTTCGGCATTAGAACAGCATTATGAAAAGCTGATACATAGCCGCCAAGCAGTACGAGCTTACCATCAAGCCATTACACAATTGCAAGATCATGGCAACAAACGTTTTGCAAAAGATTATCCTGAGGCAAAGCGATCGGTGGACAAGTTAGTAACGGATTTAAATAGCAAGTTGCAAAATTATTTAACTACGCCGAATTTTAATAATAAAACGGCCGATAGGTTTATAAAAGAGAGCAAAAACTCGATTAAGCAAGCCGATGCAATTTTAAGTCAACATCGCGGCTGGAAAAAGGTGATTTACAACGTAGGTATCTGTTTAACCGGCATAGGCGCTGTTGTGCTGGGTGCTAAAAATATTTATTCCTATGCAAAAAGTGGGCAGCTTTCTTTTTTCAAAGTACAAACGGATTCCAATGCCAAGTTACTCGTGATAAAAGATCAGCTAGCTGAACTTGCAAAACCCATGCTACCAGTTATAAATAGCTAATCAAAGGCACCCTAATTATTTAAGTTCAGCCATTAGCCAGTGTAGACTTTCTAGATAGGCTTGTTGAAATTGCGGATAACGAGCGCTAAGCTCTGTAAAAGCTTGCTGCATGGCTAACGGATCATAACGCAGACCTTGTAACTTTATTTGTATGGTTTCAGCGATTTCCGGATGCAATGCGTCAGAATAGACGTGAGCCGCGTTAATTTGCCCATGAGCGGCTTGCAGCAAGATATCAATTCCACCCCAGCTAAATTGTTTTTCCAAATGGTGGGTAAAAGGTAAAGTCTTACCATATTGCCAATCCCAATTGTTTAATTCGGTAAAATAAGCTTGAATCTGTGGATGAAAACGCAAACTATCGGTATCTAACTCTTCAACTGTACAAGTAGCTTGGTGCCAGTTACAAAAACTGGCTATAATGGCCTCACATAAGCTAGCGTGTTCAATATCGGGTTTAATTTCGATTAAGTTCATCACCCTGGAACGCACAGATTGTACGCCCTTAGCTTCTAGCTTTTTTTTACGCGGATTAAGATACTCAGCCAAGCGTTTCAAATCGGCGCAAATCAATAAGGTACCATGATGTAAGGCCCTATCGGGTAATTCACGATAAGCGCTGCCCGAAATTTTGCGCAAGTCGCCTGACGTTGGATCTTCAATCACAATGTCATTACGCCCTACAGCCGTTGCTTTAAAATTCATGGCTGCTAAGGCCGTGGTAATAATTGCGCTATTAGCATGTTTATCATACGTTTGGCCACTTGAGAGAAAGGTAAAATTGGTATTACCTAAATCATGAAATACTGCCCCACCACCGGTTGGTCGACGCACTAGGGCAATCTCATCGTCTTGCATTTTGCCAAGATTACATTCTAGCCATGGGTTTTGTGAGCGGCCAATCACCACGGTATCATGATTACGCCATAGATATAAAACTTGGCAATCGGGTTCTAAGGTTTCAAATAACCAACGCTCAACTGCTAAATTAAAATAAGGGTTAAAGCTATCGGATAATACCACACGGAGTTTTGTCATTAACCTTGTTCTCTAGCCAAACAATCATTACCCTTAAAGGTGTAATGATAAATTATTTTATCTTGTTTCATGTAAAAACAGGTTTCACAGCTTCGTTCATAAACCGAACCACTTAATATGCTGGTTCCTCCTCGCGAGTTAGTATAAACCTCTGTGGGAGACGTTTCTATTCTATGGCTTTTATAACAATAAATGGTATTGCCATCGGATTGTTGGAAGGTTTTATCGGGCACCCCCCAGGTGTTAGACTCTACTAAGGCTTTTTCATTGCCCCCGACCCAAGCATCTAACTTCTGCTGGTAGCCCTTGGTGGTGGCACAGCCTGCCATTGCCATAATCAGCGCGGCTAAGCATAATATTCGCATAGCTATATTTCCTAGGTTTGTATATTTGTCGCCATTTTAACATGTCGACTAGCAAGATTAAATAACACCCCTTTAAGCCTTAAATATTGTCATCCAATATCAGAAATATTTAGGCGGATTTTTAAGATATGCCGTTATATTTACTCATAATTATTATCTTCTGTTTTAGAGGGCTTTTTGGGATGATGAATTTTATGCGTTTTAGCAACATTAAGCCTCATGCCCAATAAAAATTCAGCAGCAAAAAGTTTAGGATACCGGGCGGCAAGATAAGGCCAACGGAATAGGTTAATTGCACAGGCACATAAATAAGGCGCCAAAATCAAAGCACGGCGCTGATATAAGACATAGCCAAAGTAAAGTTGCTCAAATAAGATGCGTAAGGTAAAGGCTAAGTAAATAATTAGAAAAAAATAAACTAGAGAGAAACTCATTGAATCCCTTTTTTTGTTAGTAAATAGTGGCGTAATTATTAACATAATTAACTTTTAAAATAAATGATTAATAGCTAAAGTAAATCTTCAGCTTTTGTGTGAATGGATGAATCTTATTCACTATTGAATCTTTAACTACTATGGACAATATAATGCATACTATTCTTATAACGGGCGCTAACCGCGGCATAGGCTTAGAAATGGTTAAACAATATGCCGGAGAAGGCTGGCAAGTATTAGCCTGTTGCCGTAAACCCAATTCGGCAACCGACTTACAAGCCCTAGCGAAAACGCAATCTCAGATTAAATTATATAGGCTTGATGTAACTTCCAGCGAAGATATTCAACGCCTGACCACTGAGCTAAGCGATACCCCCATTGATATTATTTTAAATAATGCGGGCATTTGGGGGCCTCATGAGCAGCATTTTAATCAGCTAAAACCAGAAGCTTGGCTTGAGGTATTAACGGTTAACTCCATTGCCCCATTTATGTTAACTCAAGCCTTATTTAATAACGTGGTAAATAGTCAGTTAAAGCTAGTTGTCATGATGAGCAGCATCATGGGCAGTATTGGCGAAAACAACGAAGGTAGTCATTATATTTATCGGTCCAGCAAAGCCGCTTTGAATATGGCCGTTAAATCACTGGCCATCGATCTTAAAAATCAGCAAGTAACCGTGGTAGCTCTTAACCCTGGCTGGGTAAAGACAGACATGGGCGGTGAAAACGCGTTGCTGTCTCCACAAGAAAGCGTACAAAATTTGCGCCAAACTTTAAGTAAATTGCAAATATCAGATACAGGGAAATTTTTAAATTACACCGGCGTAGAAATTGCTTGGTAAGGTTTAGCTAACAAGAAAAAATTAGAAGTCATTGCAGAAACCATAGTTGCACAATGAAAGTTCCCTAGGCGTTGACGCATGATTATGAACCTTCTGCTAAGCTAAAGACGTTGATTACCAATCTTACTCAACAAGCTTGCTATACAAAGCATCAAGAATATCATAAGCTCGCAGCCTTTTTTGGCAAGACATTTTTAAAAAGCATTCATCGGAAAAATTTTGAAGAGCAAGCCAGCCAGCAAACATATTTACCTTCGCCCTGCTAACAAGTACACTCATACATGCGGATTATCAAACCTCATCATCGTAAAAAAGCGGGATGAGTTTATCTTCGATAATCCCGGGTTATTGCGAATACCGTTGGAAAAGCTGATTCCATTGGTGCCGGTGAAGGGAGTCGAACCTCTGACCTACTGATTACGAATCTCATTCAAACAAATAAACACAACTAATAGCAATAAATTAAATCAAGTAGTTAATATATTTTTACTAGTATGGTTTATTGCCAAAAAATGCTATTAGTTAACTACAATTGTCCCAACAATGTCCCATAAAAACTCATATAAGCTTCTCTATTTCCACAAAAATTGTTTTTGCCAATCAATAGGAAAGCCCATTGCTTTAATTGGTATCGAGGAATGATCATTTAACAACTTTATAAGTCGTGATTTCCAGTCCAAATTATCATCTATTCTTAATAAGCAAAACTGGATGATACTTAGTAACCCATAAACACTACTATTGCTTGCCCTTGATTGATTAACAATATTTTTAGGAATTTTAGGCTTGAAAGTTAATGTTCTATTCCATAAACGTGCATGATGAGCACATAAATTCCTTACATAGACTAAAGAATGTAACCAAGATGATAACACCACATCTGGTACTTGATAATGCTTGGCAATTGCTTGTTGATCATGTCCCTTTAATCCTTTAAATAGAATCGATAAGCTACCAAAGGAAATGACTTCAAGGGCCATCCATAAAGGCAAATGCTCAGATGTTTTATACTTATTTTTGAAATGAGCAATAAAGGTTTCTGTCGAATCGGATGTAGCTTTGACTAAACGTTGCAGCCATACTGTATGTTGAAATTTTGGTGAAAAATTTTCAGATTTTAGGTAGCCAAATGCACCATGCAAATGACTTAGATAAGAGCTAAATTGTGCTCTTAATGAAATTTCGATTATCTCTATTGCTTCTAAAACCAGAAGCCGAAGCTTACGGTCAAACTTATATAACTCGACTGCTTGATTAAAAGTCGTACCAGGTAGAAATCGTTCTCCATCTTTAAATGGCAAGAAATAGGCACTGAGTCGATAATAACTGATATTGCGTAGATACACTAACGCATGGTCTTCATTATCAATAATAAGCCCTCGCGAGGCTAATAGCTCAAGCTGCTCCTCAAAAGTAAGAGGGGGTTTTTGATATTCCATGAAAATTTCTCAGGTATAAAAAACCCGCCAGAGTTGCGCATTGTTAAGAGGCGTGGCGGGTGTTGTTAACAATAATACTAGCCTACCTTACAAATTAATGCAATTAGATTGTATTGCGATACTTGCATTAAATTCATAAAATTAAGCAAATAGAAAAAATTAACGAGCGAATTATGAAAAAACTCAATATAGGACAGGCATAATGCAACTTGATGAGTTACTAAATCAATTAGACATTGGCGAAGATCAGGACATAGAATTTAAAGCAGCCAGCGAACATGGCTTGCCCAAATCCATATGGGAAACAGTATCTGCTTTTGCCAATACTAGCGGCGGCTATATTGTGTTAGGCGTGGCTCAAAATAAGGATAAACTAGAAATTGTCGGGGTAAAAAATCCCAATAACTTGCGCAAGATTTTTTGGGATACGCATAACAATCCAGAAAAATTAAGCCAACCGCTTTGCCAAGAATCCGATATCCAAATATTAACGGTTGGCGAACGGCAATTATTAATCATTCATGTACCGCAAGCATTACGTACCCAAAAACCCATTTACATTAATAACAATCCTGCTACCGGCGCCTATAAACGCAATTATGAAGGTGATTACCGCTGCACCAAGGGTGAAATCAGCCAGATGTTACGGGATGCCAGTGATGAGCCACAGGATGCACGCATTTTAGAGGGCTTTGGTTTAGAAGATTTAGATACCGAAACCCTAACGGCATTTCGCAACCGCTTCCGCTCTCGCGAACCTACTCATCCTTTCTTGGAAGGTAATGATAAAAGCTTGCTACAGCAAATCGGTGGCTGGCAGCGTAACCGGATAACCGGCAAAGAAGGGCTTACCCTAGCTGGCCTGCTGATGTTTGGCCGTGAGCGTAGCATCCTTGATGCACTACCCTGGTACCATGTCGATTATCAGGAAAGACTATCTGATGATCCCGATGAACGCTGGACTTATCGGTTAACCGTTGATGGTAAATGGCAGGCCAATCTCTTTAACTTTTTCTTCCGCGTTTATCCACGGCTGGTGGCTGATTTAGACCTCCCCTTTAAGCTAGATGAGTATGCTGTACGCTTAGGCGAAACGCCGGTACACGTAGCCGTACGTGAAGCCTTAGTCAATACACTCATACATGCGGATTACCAAACCTCTAAACCCATTATCGTTGTAAAAAAGCGGGATGAATTTATCTTTGATAACCCTGGTTTACTAAGGATATCATTGGAGAAGCTCTACCTCGATGGTGGTGTCAGTGATCCACGCAATCCGCATTTGCAAAAGATGCTAAGCTTATTAGGAATGGGCGAAAAGGCAGGCTCCGGCTTCCAAAAAATCCTTCGCGCCTGGCGTGAACAGCATTGGTTTAAACCGTTAGTCTTGGAGCAGTCTAAACTAGGTATGACTCGCCTGTGGTTAAGACTAGCCAGTATGATCCCTACCGATGTTGAACAAACATTACGGCAAGTCGTAGGTACAGCGTATCCAAAGCTCAGCGATTTTGATCGCACCATCCTAATGTTAGCCCATAAGCTTGAGACTATAGGCAATTCAGATGTGCGTAATTACTTAGATAAGCATCCAAGAGAAATTGGGGAGCATTTGAAAGAGTTAGTTAATAAAAACTGGCTCAGTCAAGATGGACATGGAAGAGGAACTCGCTATAGACTGCCTATAAGCTCCGGACATTTGGTTGAGAGCTCCGGACATTTGGTTGAGAGCTCCGGACATTTGGTTGAGAGCTCCGGACATTTGGTTGAGAGCTCCGAAGATTATGAAAAATTAAAAAATATTGCTCTTAGGATTCGAGTCACAGGGAAAACCGATCAAGCTTTATTACAAGAAACTATCCTTAAACTATGTGCCAACCATTATTTAACAATAAAACAACTGGCAGAATTATTAAATCGAAAGCCTGAAAGTTTACGTAAACATTACATTAATCCTATGGTTGATAAAAAGTTATTGGAGCTTCGTTACTCTGACAAATTAAACCACCCTCAACAAGCGTATAAGGCAATAATAGGAGGATAAATACTGGAATGAAAGGAATCAAGCAAAGTTTATGAACCCCCTGCTACACATGGTGCCGGTGAGGGGAATCGAACCTCTGACCTACTGATTACGAATCAGTTGCTCTACCGACTGAGCTACACCGGCATGGTGAAGGGGTAAGTATAAAGAAAACTATAGCCATTAAACAAGTAGAAAATGTTTAATTTTTGCTAAATAACTATTTTACCTAGATTATAACTTAGGATAACATCTTTTTGGTTGCTAACTTTTATTTGACATATTTAAGTTTACTGCTATTTTTGACTATACTTAAATCGAGTAACTCAGTATTAATTCTAGCGGAAAGACTTTTTTAAAGGAGTGTATGATGAAGCACAGTATGCAAGTTAATTATGGATTTAATAAAGGTTTTACCTTGATAGAACTTATGATTGTGGTAGCTATCATTGGTATTCTTGCAGCAATAGCTATTCCAAGTTATCAAGACTATACCAAACGCGCAAAATTTTCCGAAGTCGTCAACGCAACCGC
The DNA here is from genome assembly GCA_029256685.1 of Gammaproteobacteria bacterium. GTDB lineage: Bacteria > Pseudomonadota > Gammaproteobacteria > JAQSXL01 > JAQSXL01 > JAQSXL01. The sequence goes on from JAQSXL010000043.1 coordinate 10,592, forward strand.
GCCTTATAAATTAGCCGTTGAAGTTTGTGCCCATACGCTTGGCAATAAGGACAATTGCAGTACAGCTAGTAATGGGGTTCCTCCTGGAGTAAACGATGGCTCAACGGGTGCTAAACCTGCTTATGGCCGAGTTGCTAAGCTCGAAATCGCTGCTGGCGTAATTACTGCCACGGGTACTGCTGAAGTTGATAGTAAAACTTTTATTTTAACGCCTACCGTAACCACTGGTGGTGCCATTACTTGGGCTGCAACAGGTACTTGTAAAGATAGCAGTTACTGCTAATAGTTAAGCACTGGCTTAAGGGAGTTTAAGCTTGGCCGCAAACAAGATTATTTTAAAAGGACTTGCCAGACGGCTTGTTTTAGACGGACTTATGACCGAAGAGGCCGTCAAACAAGCCCTGGAGAATGCTCAAACTAAAAATCTTCCCTTTATTAGTTATTTAGTACAAACTAAGATTTTAGCCCCTGCCGCCATTGCATCTGCCGCTGCTAATGACTTCGGCATCCCCTTTCTTGACCTGAGCGCTTACGACCTTGAATTAATTCCTAAGGATCTGGTGAGTGAAAAGTTGATTAGGCAACACCGGATGCTACCTATTTCAAATCGGGGCAATCGGTTGTATTTAGCCGTATCGGATCCCACCGATCAAAACGCCATTGAAGAAATTCAATTTCACACGGGTCTGAATGTCAGCACCATTATTGTTGAAGATGACAAACTAGAAAAACTAGTCGATTCTATTCTAAGTGCCCAAGCCGAAGCCATGCTTGGCAATTTAGATGAAAATTTAGAAGGCTTAGAAATAAGTTCTGGAGAAAATAATCTTTCCGGGGAAAATGCCGACAAAGAACAAGATGCCCCCATTATCCGTTATGTGCATAAAATTCTGTTGGATGCTATTCATCAGGGGGCTTCCGATATTCATTTTGAACCCTACGAATCGGTTTATAGAATTAGATTTCGGGTTGATGGAATTTTATACCAAATAGCGACGCCACCTAGTAATTTAGCAGGTCGAATTGCCTCCCGGCTCAAAGTCATGTCACAGCTAGATATTTCAGAGCGTCGTATTCCACAAGATGGCCGGTTTAAAATAAAGTTAACCCATAAACGCGCTATCGATTTTCGTATTAGTACCTGCCCTACCGTACACGGTGAAAAGGTCGTCATGCGAATTTTAGATCCTGCCAGCGCATCATTGGATATCGATAATCTTGGATTTGAACCCGAACAAAAAGAACTCTTCTTAAAAACTATTCGGCTACCCTATGGCATGATTTTGGTCACAGGCCCTACGGGTAGTGGGAAAACCATTACGCTTTATACCGCCTTGGGCATGCTCAATACCTTAGATAGGAACATTTCTACGGTAGAAGATCCCGTGGAAATAAATTTAACGGGCATCAATCAAGTTAACATTAATGTAAAAACCGGTTTAACCTTTTCTACGGCACTGCGCTCATTTTTACGCCAAGATCCCGATATCATCATGATAGGAGAAATGCGCGATTTAGAAACGGCAGAGATAGGCATAAAAGCCGCTCAAACTGGCCACCTAGTTTTATCTACCTTACACACCAATAGCGCACCTGAGGCCTTAACTCGTCTAAAACATATGGGTATAGCCCCTTTTAACATAGCTAGCTCCGTTTCCCTGATTATTGCTCAGCGCTTAGCTAGAAAACTATGCGATCATTGTAAACAACCAGAAAATCTTCCCGAACAGACCTTATTAAATCAAGGATTTGCTCAAGAAGAGCTTACACAATTAAAAACTTTTAAAGCCGTAGGTTGTGAACATTGTACCAATGGTTATAAGGGACGGCTGGGTATTTTCGAAATGCTACCGATTTCAGCAAATATCGCCGAAATTATTATGGATTCAGGCAGTATCAGCGACATTATAAATCAAGCCAAAAAACAAGGTTTTCAATCCTTGCATGAATCTGGACTAAGGAAAGTACGTCAGGGCCTAACCAGCCTAGAAGAACTTAATCGCATTATTGTTGAGTAATTAGATGGCTGACAAAATTATTATTAAAATTAATACCTACATCTGGAAAGGTCTTAATAAACTTGGCAACCGCATTGAGGGTGAAATTAACAGCACCAGTATTGCATTAGCTAAAGCCGAGTTACGCCGCCAAGGTATAACTTTAAGTAAAATACGGCGCAAATCCAATCCTCTGTTTTTTAAAGCTAGACCTAACAAAATTAAAAGTTCAGATATTGCTTTTTTTAGTCGCCAGCTAGCCACGATGTTAGGCGCGGGTATACCGTTAGTACAAGCCTTTGATATTGTCGCAAAAGGCCTTACCAATGC
>JAQSXL010000044.1 GCA_029256685.1 Gammaproteobacteria bacterium
GGCTTGTCCCGATATGGCTAGCACAGTTAAAAACAAGTTAAAGAAACAACATGATAAGTTAAATCCCTTTGAGTTAAAACGTACCATAGAGAGCAAACTTAAACACATTTTTACATTAGTTTCGGTTACCTCTAATGTGAGCAACGATTATAAGCTGTAAAGGGCAATTTAAAAATGATACAGTTTTTGGTAAAACGGCAACTGAATTTTGATACACATCCCCTAGCTAAGTGCAGCTGAATTTTGAGTTGCAGTTGCACCTATGATACCGGCTTTTAATTTTTCTTTAAGCCGATAACTGTTGCCCTTCATCTGAATAATATGGGCATGATGCAATAGCCTATCGAGCATGGCAGCGGTTAAGACTTTATCATCTGCCAAGGTGCTGTCCCATTGTCCAAAGGGCAAATTAGACGTAACGATGAGAGCTCCTTTTTCATAACGAGCGGCCACCACTTGAAAGAAATGGCTAGCTTGTTCGCGGGATAAAGGTAAGTATCCTATTTCATCAATGATGAGTAATCGAGGCGATAGCACCACTCGCGATAACACATCTTTATAGCGACCTTGCCGATAAGCCGTTTCCAGTTGCACCATTAAGTCGGCTGCGCTGACAAAGCGTGTTTTAATTCCCGCTTGAGTGGCTAAATAACCTAAGGCGATGGCGATATGGGTTTTACCCACACCGCTAGGACCCAGTAATACAACATTTTGCTGGCGCTCAATAAAGGCGAGCGAAGTGAGCTCCTGTACTTGGCGTTGAGGTACACCACTTGCAAAGTTAAAATCAAACGTATCTAAAGTTTTGATAGCAGGAAAGCCTGCCATGCGAGTCAACATGGAACGGCTACGGCCTTGCCGGTGCTGATGTTCAACGTCCAATACCTGCTCTAAGAAATCAGCTAAGCTTTGGTTTTGCTCAACAGACCTTTGCGCAAGGCTGCTATAATTTATGGCAATGCTAGTTAACTGGAGCTGTTCACACAATGCCTGGATGCGTGCTGCTTGTATTGTCATGGTATGCCTCCCAATTGCTCATAAATCGCTAAGTCATGTTGCATCACCTGGATGTTAGGTAAATCCACACTAGGCATTATGACTGTATGGCTAACCGGTAGTGACTGTATGCAACTATAGGCAGTTGGCAAGGGTTGTAACGCCGCTTGCTCTGCTATGAGACGCACTGAGGGTTTATCGCCTGTAGTTTGATGCACACGTTCATTGGCTATTTGACCCAGCCAACGCTTAACCTCGGTATTGGCTGTGGTTTTATCCAACGTTAAACTGGCTGATTTGAGTGTGGCTATCAAAGGCACAAAAAAACTCTCCCGCACATAGCGAATAAATCGCTCGACTTTACCCTTCGTCTGCGCCCGATAGGGCTTGCACACCTTAGGGGTGAAACCGTAGTGCTTAGCGAAATCTCTAAATCCAGGCTGTAAGCGATGCAATCCTTGTCCATACGCATCCCGTGTTAAGATGACTGTTTTCATGTTATCGTAAAGGGCTTCTTTAGGGACACCGCCAAAATAGCTAAATGCATGCTCATGGCAAGCCAACAGCGTAGGTAATTGCATATCTTCTACAAACTCAACATAGCTGGCTCTAGAATACCCAAGCGTTGCAATAAAGGCATAAAGCTTTAGCTTGCCGTATGTAAAGTGCGCCCAATCCACTTGCATTTGCTGACCAGGCTCAGTTTCAAATCGAACAATAGGTGTATCCACTACCGGTTTTAATGTAGCCATAAAATACCGCAACTGCCTGATTTTGCCTGAGTAACCTTGGGCACTGATTTCGGCACACATCACCGTTGCCGGTATCCAATCAGGCGATGCTGCTTGCAAGCGCTGCTTGATATACCCTTTATAAGGCTCAAGCTTACATAGACGTTTTGGCCGTGGCTGGTAACCTGGCTTCTTATCACCTTGTTCATATTTACGTACCGTATTGACCGATACGCCTGTTAATTGAGACACCTTACGCAAACTTTGACCTTGTTTCCTTAAAATGGCAATTTCCATACACATCTCCTCGTTTAACATTGCACCTCCACTACCCATAGCGAAGATACTATTTAACCTCAATGTGTATCAGTTTTCAGTTGCCGACCTGTATCAGTTTACATTTGCCGTTAACATAAGCTTCGGTTACCTTTTATTTTGATGCAACGCGCTTAGGCCAAACTTCAGCAGCAAATGCAGGCAAGCTCCTAAAATTTCCTGGGTTTTTTGGACTACCATTTTGAATATGAGCCTCGATTGTCCGTATCAAAGAGATAGGTTAAAGCCTACTGCTAACAGTAGGCTCTATGATGGCTATATCATTATAGCTGGTTATTAATAGCGTCAAAACCTTGGGTTTGATCTGCACTTGGCTCAGCATTCTGAGTCTGTTTTTTAGACGTGGCAAATAGTCCCAGTTGACTTGGGGAGGGTGTAACAGCCTGTAGAGCCTGGTTTGGCAAAGTCAGCTGAAGAAGTTGCAATAATTGCGGATTTGAATAAATACTTAACAGCCCACTGAGTTCACCATTCGCTAGCCGCATGGCAATAGCTAAAGCTGTTTCTCCTTGTGAGTTTTGGCAAGTCACATCGGCTTGATGTTGTAACAGACAGACCACCAAATCTTTATGACCTAACTGAACCGCTAACATCAAAGGGGTACAGTCTTGTTCAATCACCGTATTGATATCAAGTCCAAGCTCTTCAATGCCATATTTTAACAGGTCGCTATCATGTTGCTTAACGGCTTCATGCAATAGTGCTGCGCCTTCTTTACCCAAGCTATTTAAAAGCACTAAGCCTTCTGGCCAACGTACTTCATGAGCCATCAGAGCAATAGACATATTATTTTCCTGTACCTTAAAATCAATAGGATGATTTATCAGCCACGTTAAAGCCGCTACGTTTTTATTTTTTACAAAGGGAAACAGTAGGCCGGCTTGATTGATATCAAACGAAAATATTTTATATAAGACTTGCACTTGTTTTAAATCATCTTTTTCCGCCGCTTCTCTGGCCTGGTCAAGGCTATCGGTTGCATCCTTATTAAGCTGCTGCGCTAAATTCTGATAGCCAAACTCGGTCAACACTTGGTCAATGTTTTTGTCATCAGGCCCCTTATCCTGAATAGAAGCAGAGGTTTCACTAAGCAACCAGTACAGGGCATCTTTATTCCCAATGCTGGCGGCTATCATAAGAGGCGACCATTGATCAAAAGGTTGGGTCAGTAATTCCGGCCTGTTTTCTTTTATTGCGGCCATGGCTTGCGTATTATTAGCCATAATGGCGACCAATAAGGTTAAATGATGAAGGTTAGTACTGTGAGCCGCATGACTATAGCCAACCTGCTCGGCCACATAAGCCGCCGCACTGTAGAAAGTAAGCACGGGCAATCCGGCCAGCCAGGTTGTTTGCCGCAATTTTTCTAAGGACTTAAAAAAAGTTTCCGGGGTGCAATTGGCATACTGCGTTAGCTGTTCATAGGCTAGCTTAATCAAGCTATAAGCCATATTGGATAAGCGTGCCTGTTTCTTCTCGGGCAAATTGGCGATATAGTCATCAGCCGTTTGCGCGCTAAGAGTGCCTGAGCTAAAATCGAGTCCTAGGAAGGTATTATGCACCAGTTGATACGTTAAGGTCTGCGCTTCCGCCAGATTGGAAAAACTAAAGCAAAGTAATGATAACTTAGACTCGGCTTTCAGCTTTTTATGGGCTAACGAAGCCGGCACAAAACCATGTTCTAATGGGTATCGGCTTGCCTGAGCCAGCATAAGCTGTCCCACTTCAAATAGTAATTCATCCACGGGCATATTAGACCCGTATAAAATTTTCCCTGCTAAAATATAAGCCACTAATTGCTGTAGCTGGTCCTGGGTAAAAGCAAGCGTTCCTTGGCCTAATTGTTCAAATAGGAGCTTGATATCTTTTAATTCAAAATCAATCTCTATAAAAGATAGCCTGATAGTCTTACTACCCGAGGCAAGCTGGCCGGTGGGTAATACGGCAAGGCTCCTAACATATTCGCTATGCTCGGTCAGGGTTTTGAGGCATTTACCGGTTGCGCTATCCCACAGCTTGATGGTCTTATCCCAACTACCCGAGGCAAGCCAGCCATTGGGTAATACGGCAAGGCTAGTAATATTATTACTATGCCCGGTCAGGGTTTTGAGGCATTCACCGGTTGTGGTATCCCACAGCTTGATGGTTTTATCCGAACTAGCCGAGGCAAGCTGGCCTTTGGGTAATACGGCAAGGCTATAAACAGAACCACTATGCCCGGTCAGGGTTTTGAGGCATTCACCGGTTGTAGTATCCCACAGCTTGATGGTCTTATCATAACTAGCCGAGGCAAGCCAGCCATTGGGTAATACGGCAAGGCTATGAACAGTACTGCCATGCCCGGTCAGGGTTTTGAGGCATCTACCGGTTGTAGTATCCCACAGGTTGATGGTGTCATCATAACTAGCCGAGGCAAGCCAGCCATTGGGTAATACGGCAAGGCTATAAGCCATTCCATACGTAGTCAGGGTTTTAAGGCATTTACCGGTTGTAGTATCCCACAGCTTGATGGTTCCATCCGAACTAGCCGAGGCAAGCCAGCCATTGGGTAATACGGCAAGGCTATTAACACTACTGCTATGCCCGGTCAGGGTTTTGAGGCATTCACCGGTTGCACTATCCCACAGCTTGATGATCTTATCAATACTTGCTGAGGCAAACCAGCCATTGGGTAATACGGCAAGGCTATTAACAGCATGGCTATGTCCACTAAGCGTTAACTGCGCTGTTACAGATACCTTCATTTTTTTATAATGGTTATTTAGATCGTTATCTAATTTAAGCTGCAGCAACAAATTCTCTAATAAATTCATAATAAATCCCAGCATAAAGTAGAACTAAGCGAGAATACCAAAATTTTTAATAAGAATGAAACTATATTGACTAGCGCATTTAGTAATAATACGGAGGATAGATGATGCGATTCTTTGACCAATTTGAGACAGCTCTCACGCAATTAAATATTAAAATGATTTAATCAAATCAAAGGGGCTTCGGCCATTGCATCGCAGCATGAAAAACACGCAATATTTCTATCTGTCCTTTTTTGATGCGATAAGGAATTATATAAGGGGTTCCATTTATGATAAGCTCACGCGTTTCTAAGAGGCGGCCAGGACGACTGGCGCTAGGATGATTAACCAATATTTCAACAGATTTTAAAATATGCAACACGGTTTTAACAGCAGCCATTGGATTATCCTGACTGATGTAGGATTCAACATCTTCTAAATTTTTTCTAGCGGTCTGTGTCCATACAATGTTCAAGCTTATTCTCCCAGTGTCTTACAATATCGGCATGAGCAATAAACTTACCTGCGTCTGCTTCAACCAACGCTTTTTTAATTTCATTAATTTGCCACTCATTAATATCAATATATTGTTTAATAGCTTCTGCTGCTAGAAAAGACTTACTTCTAGCTGTCACCTCAGCTAGTTGTTCCAAGCTTTCTTTTAATGTATCGCTCAAACGCACTGTCATTGTCGTGGACATAAGGTTATCTCTTCAATTAATGTCTTTGTGTACATTGTGGCACAATTTATGGATTTAATTATTTATAGTGGACATTCCGCACCAAAAATGCAACCTTATGATTTTTAAATAAAATTTATTTAGCCATATGGTACTTGCCCAAAAAATTCTCTAATAAAATCAATTGATTAAAATTTTGGTGCGGAATGTCCGCTTATTAGCTGGCTTAGTTTTCTCTTTAGCAGCTTTAGCAGAAAATCCAGTGCCACCTATTTTTAAATCCTTCGCCAAGTCGTGCCTTGTGGACCATCTTCTAAGTCAATCCCCATTTCTGTTAGTTGCTTACGAATCAGGTCGGCTTTAGCCCAATCCTTGAGCTGACGCGCTTGTTGACGCTCGGCAATAAGCTGCTCTATAGGCTCAATTTCGGTTTGGGCGATTCCCAACCGCAAATAAGCTTCTGGATCCTGTTGCAGCAATCCCAAGATTCCAGCGCAGTAACGCAACTCATCGGCCATTTGCATAGCGGCTTCGGGTTGATGATCACGCAGCCGGTTGATATCCCGCACCAGCTCAAATAACACGGCTAAAGCCACGGGTGTATTAAAATCGTCATCCATAGCAGCATTAAACTGCTGACGCCATGCATTTTTCACATCGGCATCCACTTGTTTAGTACGAGGTAATCCTCGCAACGCCGTATACAAACGGGTTAAGGCCGCCTGCGCTTGCTCCATCGTATCTTCAGAATAATTAATAGGGCTACGATAATGACTTGAAAGCATTAAATAGCGGATGACTTCGGCAGGATATTTAGCCAAGACATCCCGAATGGTAAAAAAATTGCCTAAGGATTTAGACATTTTTTCCTTATTGACTTGCACTAAACCTGCGTGCATCCAAACATTAGCAAATTGGCAACCTGTAGCGGCTTCAGACTGTGCAACTTCATTTTCATGGTGTGGAAAGATTAGATCGCCCCCTCCCCCATGAATATCAAAGTTTTCTCCTAGTAAAGCCATAGACATGGCCGAGCATTCGATATGCCAACCAGGCCTTCCTTCTCCCCACGGCGATTGCCAACTTGGCTCACCCGGTTTTGCTAATTTCCACAGCACAAAATCTAAGGGGTCATCTTTTGCTTCATTGACTTCAATCCTAACCCCTGTACGCAGCTTTTCTACCGCTTGCTGGGAAAGCTTGCCATAGGTTTTAAATTGACTAACATCGTAGTATACATCGCCAGTAGTACCGACATAGGCAAAACCTTTAGCCATGAGTTTTTGGATCAAGTTGATAATATCATCAATATGCTCGGTCGCTTTAGGCTCATAGTTAGGGCGTAAAATATCTAAGGCATCTGCATCTTCATTTTGAGCCTTGATAAAACGCTCGGTTACCGCGGTAAAGCTTTCATCATTTTGGTTAGCACGCTGAATGATTTTATCATCGATATCGGTAATATTACGCACATAAGTCACCTCGTAACCCTTGCTGCACAAATAACGATACACCATATCAAAACTCAGCATGGATCTGGCATGACCAATGTGACAATAATCATAAACGGTGTTGCCACAGACATACATCTGCACTTTTCCGGGCCTTATGGGTTTAAATAGTTGTTTTTGCCTGGTTAAACTATTATAAATTTGTAACATTCATCACTCTCGTCTAATGAAAACCACTTTTAGCTTAGTGCTATCGAGGCCTGCTTAAAACGCAGCTTAGTTTTTTCTGCGCCTAATAAATCTAGAATTTGCTTTAATTCGGGACCATGCAGCTCCCCCGTTAAAGCCAGGCGTAAGGGCTGGAATAACGTTTTACCTTTCACGCCTAACTGGGTTTTCAAACCCTCACAAAGCAAATTGAAATCGGCGCCCTGCTGTTCGACGATTTGTTCTGCCGCGGCAAAGAAACTTTTACCGGCCTCTAGCAAGAGCGGTTTTATAGTTTCATTATAAGTGAGTTCGGTAAACAATATTTTTGCCCAATGTAGCGCTTCAGAGGGAAAGGTAACATTAGGGCGCACAGCGTTGACAAAAGCCAAGTGTTCACCCGCCGGGACTAATTTATGCACGTCTGGTCCCATGAGTTCCCATATTTTTTCAACAGAGCAATGTAAAAGCGCTTCTTTTTGCCAATAAAGTAATTGCTGCTCGTCATATCTAGCCGCTGAACTGCCTAATTTCTCAATAGAAAAAGCCACGGCCAATGTATCGAGATTCATATACTGCGGATTTTCATAATAATGACCCAGACGCGCCAAATAATTCAGAATACCTTCTGGTAAGAAACCCGCTTCGCGTAATTGCTTAATACTACGGCTACCATGGCGCTTAGATAATGGACTGCCATCGGGCCCCACGATCATGGGGATATGCCCATAAACCGCTACCGGTAATTTTAGCGCCTGTAAAATCATGATCTGACGCGGCGTATTGGTTAAATGATCCTCGCCCCGAATCACATAAGTAACCCCCATCGTGGCATCATCAACCGCATTACAATACATAAAGGGGGCAGTGCCATCGGTACGGCGGATAATAAAGTCGCCTAGATCATTAGTATTAAACCGTTGTTTGCCTTTTACCAGATCTTCAAACTCGACAAATTGATTATCGGGTACTCGAAAGCGCAGGGTTGGTTTTAATCCTTGAGCTTGTTTTTCAGCAATCTGCTCTGCAGTTAAATAACGGCAAGTACCCGAATAGCGAGGCGGTTGACTAGACGCTAACTGAACCTTGCGTGCAATAGCAAGTTGCTGCTCTGAACAAAAACAAGGATAAGCGAGCCCTTCAGCTTCTAATTTAGCATAGTACTCATCATATATCGCTTGCCGCTGGGATTGATAATAGGGTTCGGCAGCGCCTCCAATACCCGGTCCTTCTTGCCAATACAAGCCCAGCCATTGCAAATCTTCCATAAGCTGTTGATTATATTGCTCTTCGGAGCGTTCTTTATCGGTATCCTCAATACGTAATAAAAAAATACCCTGTTCGGCTTTAGCTAATAAAGCATTAAATAAGGCCGTGCGTAAATTACCTAGGTGCATATTACCAGTAGGACTTGGGCAAAATCGTGTTTTCATAGTGCTCAATTCTTAATTTGAAAAATAGTAGATTATATTTAAACCTTGGCGCCTGGGCGCAGGGTGTAAGTACCTAAACCTAACGTCAGGCTTTTTCATACCGGATGACCAGATGCAAGAACATCGATGCAGGCAGACTTGCGAGCGCGACGGGGTGCATAGGCAACAAAACCCGATTTATTTAGGCCTGAGCTTAGGCTTAAGTACTTATACAGAAGTCTAGTATTGTATGTGGTTTTTGGCAACATAAAAAAGGGCTATTTGCAAAAATGCCTTTTATATACCATACTTGAATCATTGAAAATAAAGTACTTTAACTATGGCTGCAAATAATAAAAATTCATTTGATTATACTAAAATGCCTTCATCCGGTTATGTTAAGATAACTCTTGAATCTATCCTTAAAAGTCTACATCGGGATCATGAGAAAAATAATCCTGAACTTATCAAGGAAGTTGAGTCTTTATTAAATACTTTTAATTCAAAGCAGCCTTATACCATGGCCGAACTTAAGGCCAGCCACTCTCATTTTTTGCCGCAACTTAGCCCTTTAATTAAGCAAAAAATAGAGTATATTAATGCGCATAAACTGCAAGAAGTTGAACCGGTTGCAACCGCTATTATGGCTCTGGAAAAACCAGCCTCTATAGCAAAACCCTCAACGACTCCCAATCCCCCAGCACCCGGTTAATGCTTAGGAATTAAGTCTAACCTGGTTTTAGATAGGCTAAGACTATGTTTAATAATAAAGCTCTCTTTTCCACTATGCACCGCCATCAGTGCTTTTAACTTCGGTATTTTTAGTCACTAAGGTAATCTCGGTTGCTTTATCGAGCTGCAACCGCGGGAGAAATTGCGCCATCCACTGCTCTAGGGGTTCAAAATAAGTAACCAATTGAGATTGTGTCCACCAAGCCTGTTGTGGAAAAGGGGTTAGCGATGCTATCAATAACAGTAAGGCAGCTAATAAAATGCCGCGCCCTAATCCAAACAATACCCCTAACATCCGGTCGGTACCACTTAAACCCGCGTGTTGCATTAAACTTCCCAAAATAAAGTTGAGAATGCCTCCCACCAATAAGGTCGCCACAAATAAAATACCAAAGCTTGCTGCCACTCTTACTTCGGTTTGAGCAATACTATTTTTTAAATACTCGGCTAACTCATCGTTAAAGCTTATAGCTACCCAAAAAGCCGCGATCCAAGTGACAAGTGAAAAGGCTTCGCGGACAAAACCACGAATTAAACTAATTATTCCAGATAACAAAATAATGCTGATCAATGCATAGTCAAGCCAAGAGGTTGATTCACCCACCCGATTTACTCCTTATTCACTGTTAGCTGTAGGATCATAGGCAACCAATGTGCCCTTCACCTGCGTTTGTTTATGTATTTTTATGGCCAAGGCTTCGGCCTCATTCAATTTAATAATGGGTCCGACATATACCCAAAATAAGTTTTCCTTAGACTGTACAAAGGCCGGATAACCTAAGTTTTTTAATTTTTCAGCCAATTGCTCGGCATTGGCCTTCGTATTAAAACTCTCTAGGGTAATAAGCCAGGCTTGCAAAGGCATGGTATCCGCTTCTGATATATCCACTTGTTTGGCTTTTTGTTCATCACTCTTTTCTGCGATATTTATCAAAACGCCCAGTTCGGGCCTTGCCGGAGGAGCTGGGATGGTACGTAAACGATTGATAGCACTTAGTACTTTAGAATAGTTTTCAACAAAATAAGGTATAATTACCGCGGCTAAGGCACACACCACGATTCCTGCGAACAGGTATTTTTTCAACATAAATTATATCTCATTACTATGCAACGCTAGCACAGCACCCACCGTATGAAAAGAACCAAACACAATAATTCTATCATGAGAGGTCACTTGATTTATCAACTGATAATAGGCTGCGGCAACATTCTCAAATGATAGATAATGGGTGCAGCCTAACTGTGTTAAACACTCTTCTAATAATTTGGCTGAGCCTCCACGGGTTACTTGTAACCCTGCCAAAAACCATTGCTGTATCACTGGTAATAGTGGCTGTAAGCTATTTTTGATATCTTTATCGGCTAACATGGCTACCAAGCCATAAGTCGTTCCTGTACAGGTTTCAGCCTGTAAACGCTGGGCTAGCAATGCACAAGATTGCGGATTATGAGCCACATCCACCAGCAAGGTTGCATCGTTGGCGAGACTTAGCCTATGAAAACGGCCCATTAAACGAGTCTTGGCTAAACAATTTTTTATAAGGTTTTGACTAACTTGCAGGCGAGCCGGTAATAATTGATGGGCTTGCAAAACGGTGGCGGCATTTGGAGTGGGCAGTTTAGGTAATGGTAAATCTGTTAACTGCTGAGCACCCGCTTGCCATTGCCAGGTCGTTGAGTTTATCTCATAACAATAATCTCGGCCTTTATAATATAGAGGTATGCCTAATTGCTCGGCGTAACTCAAGATGCTCTTGGGAATATCATCGCCTCCATAAATTGCGGGTTTTCCCACTCGCATAATACCGGCTTTCTCAAAACCAATAGCTTCTCGGGTATTTCCCAAATAATCCATGTGATCAAAATCAATGCCACTGATTATAGCAAGATCCGTGTCGATAATATTAACCGCATCTAACCTACCTCCCATCCCTACTTCCAAGATTACCACCTCTAAAGCATGCTGCTGAAATAAGTAAAGGGCAGCTAAGGTAATGAACTCAAAGTAAGTCAAACTTATTTCAGCACGCTTTAGGTCTATATAGGCAAAAGCCTCACAAAGCAAAGAATCCGTAACGGGTTGGTTATTGATTTTTATCCGTTCATTAAATGTGAGTAGATGGGGTGAGGTATAACAGCCTACGCGATGTCCACCCGCTAATAAAACAGCCTCCAGTAACGCCACGCAAGAACCCTTACCATTAGTACCTGCCACGGTAATAACATAAGGGGCTGGTTTAGTAAGCTCCAATCTTTCAAAGACGGCTTGAATCCGCGTCAAACCTAATTCAATGACGCGAGGATGCAGCGTTTCTAGCCAATTAAGCCAGGCTGCTAAAGTTTGAAACCGCATAGTCTACTCTTCACATTGAGTACAAAGATTAGCCCTTAATTTAAATAAGTTTTTGCTGAGTTAGTTTAGCAATTAACATGGCTAGTTTATTTGCCATCTCACGGCGATCAACAATCATATCTATAGCACCGTGCGCGAGTAAAAACTCACTCCGCTGAAAACCCTCTGGTAAAGTTTCACGCACGGTTTGCTCAATAACCCTAGGGCCTGCAAAACCAATTAAGGCATTGGGTTCGGCAATAATAATATCGCCTAAAGTAGCTAAACTTGCCGATACGCCTCCCATGGTTGGATCGGTTAACACCGATATATAGGGTATGCCAAGCTGACCCAGGCGCGCTAAAGCAGCACTCGTTTTAGCCATTTGCATTAATGAAGTTAAGGCCTCTTGCATTCTGGCTCCGCCACTAGCGGAAAAACAAATTAAGGGTATTCGGTATTGAATACAAGCCTCAACAGCCGCTACAAACCGATTACCGACTCCCGCTCCCATGGAGCCACCCATAAAGTTAAAATCAAAAGCCGCCACAACTACAGACAGACCCTTAAGTTGGCCTTTAACCACAACCAAGGCTTCTTTTTCTCCGGTTGACTTTTGCGCAGCTATAATTCTATCCTTATACTTCTTAGTGTCACGAAACTTTAGCCTATCAATGGGTTCAATATGGGTTGCCAATTCTTCTTGACACTCTTTATCTAAAGTATAGGCAATACGTTGACGCGCAGTAATGCGCTGATGATGATTACATTTTGTGCAAACAAATAAATTACGCTCCAGATCAATTCGATACAAAATAGCGCCACAAGCGTCACACTTGCTCCACAAACCCTCGGGAACGCCTCGCTTTTTACCACCCTCGGTACGGATTTTTGAAGGCAATAATTTTTGCAACCAACTCATGCTTTATAACCTTGTTCAATTATTCATAGCAGGCATTCTAACTTAAGTTTTATTAGATACCAACAAACATCATTATATTTAACTCTACGAGTTTCGCAATTAATGCGAAACACCTTACCCGATGAGGGTAATTATCCAGGAATGAGTTTTGCAAAGGGGAAACTCATAAACTCTTTTGTATAATGACAAAGCCGCGCATCTTACCCGCATCTTTATCTAAAGTTTTCATTGAATTCCATAAGTTTACCGTTTTTACCCATACTGGCGGATATTTAAAACGGGCTACATCCATCAGTAAAAATCGATCCGACTGACTAT
>JAQSXL010000045.1 GCA_029256685.1 Gammaproteobacteria bacterium
ACGATGATGCCGTACTGCGCAATGAGTAGACCTGCAATAGCCGGTCCCACTATCATACAAAAGCTAAATTTAAAGCTGGCCAAGGCCCCCACGGTTTTATAATCTTCAACGGCTACCATTTGTTGGGTCATACTATCAAAAGCAGGGCGATGTAGTCCGTTAATAGCAGACATCAACGAGGCCACTATAAAGATAATAATAAGACTGGGCGCTGACGAATGGGCATTCAAGACGAGTAAGCCACAACCTATTGCTAACAGCAACTCGCTGCCAATCAGTAGGATGCGTCTATTATATCTATCTGCAAATACCCCACCTAGTAGTGCCGTGACTAAAAGCGGGATAAGTTGTACCAAGCTTAGTAAACCAACCATCAAGGTAGATTTAGTTAGCTGATAAACCTGATAGGGCAGGGCAACTCCGGTAATCATGGTGCCAATAAATGAAATAAATTGCCCACTATAAAGTAAGCCGTAATCACGGTTACGTTTCAATAGAGAAAGATTCAGGAAATAACTCATAAATTGGGTCTTAATCGGTAATTAAATAATGCAAGGCCTGATCGGCTTCTGCTTTGCTTGGAAAACTAATGTAAAGACAATCGGTATAGTTTTGGAAACTAACAATAAGCTCATAATCGGGTGAAGAATAGGAAAATACCTCTTGCGATGGTTTTACCGCAGCAAAGGTAATGCGTTTAGTGTTGATCCAATAGCCTTTAACCTGTTTAAACATATTAGAGCTCCTATCGAGCAAAAGCTTTATATGGTATTACTTTAACAGTATACATGGCTAAGCGCTAGTCTAAGCCAGGCGTTAACGCCTAGGGAACTTTCATTAGCGAAAAGGGTATTAAGTGTTCTGCTTTAGCCTGGTGAATTGCTTATTAGCAGAAAAATGAGATGATATATCTTTAATGGTAGAGTTTTATAAATTATGTATAAACTGGTGTTCTTTGTTCCCGAATCGCATTTAGAATCGGTAAAAAACGCTTTATTTGCTTGTGGTGCAGGCAAAACGGCGAAATATTCCCATTGCTGTTGGCAAATACGAGGTCAGATGCAGTTTAAGCCCCTGCCCACCAGTGAGCCTGCTGTTGGTGAGCGGGGCACACTAACCATGACGGAAGAATATCGAGTGGAAATGATTTGCGAAGAAATCCATCTTAAACGAGTCATTAGCGAACTTAAGAAAGTACATCCCTATGAAGAGCCTGCGTATGAAATCTATGAGTTAGAACAAGATGATTAGCTCGTTCGTTTTAACTTTAGGGTGATGTATTTTCTGGTTCAAATGGATTATATTGATTGGTTAAAACCAAGGTTATTTAATTAAATGGCAGATTTATGAGTAATGAAGTACAGCGTTTAAAGCAGGCACTCGCTCAACGCGAAGCAGACCTACAAACATTGCATCAACAGTTTAGTCAATTAAAACAACAGGCTGATATTACCAATACCTATTTAACCAATATTTTGGTAAATTTCCCCGAACATATTTATTGGATAGATGCAGAGGGGAAAATCTTAAATTGTAATGAGATGCAAGCGCACGCATTTGGTTATTCTTGTGCCAAAGAAGTTGTAGGAAAGACCATTTATGATATTGCCGAACATTTAGGTTGGGATAAGCATATTCCCGAAAAGATTAGGCAGTCCGATGCGGAGGTCATGCAAACCAAGTGTGCTAAGACTTTTGAAATATCTGTATCCATTAATGGCAAACAAATAACCTATATAGATCATAAAAAACCCTTAATCGATAAAAATGGCCAGGTTATAGGCGTAGTAGGCATTGGAATTGATATCACTAGGCGTAAACAAATAGAAAAAGATTTAAAACAAGGCGCGAAAAAAGCGCTACATGAAAAGATGTTAGCCAATATTTACCTTGATAATATATTGGCCTGTATACCAGAACATCTTTACTGGTTAGATAAAAATGGGGTTATTTTAGGCTGCAATGATAAGCAAGCACAAGCCTTTGGCGCATCGAATAGAGAGGCGGTCATTGGTAAGGATATTTTTGATGTCGGTAGAGAATTGGGCTGGCCTGCCGAAATGGTGAGTGCAATCCGCCAAAATGATTTGATGATTATGGAAACAAAGCAACCTGTGGTTGCTGAAGAAAGTGGTATCTTCCATGGTGAATATAAAACCTATATCTCTTATAAAAATCCACTCTTAGATGAAAAAAATGAGGTGATGGGGATTTTTGGAATCACGGTAGATATTACCGAACGTAAAAAGATGGAGCGAGAGTTATTAAAAGCTAAGGAAAAAGCGGAGTTAGCTAGTCAAGCAAAATCTGAATTTTTAATGAATATGAGTCACGACATTCGTACGCCCCTCAATGGTATTTTGGGCTTTTCTCAGCTTTTAGAGGCGCAAGAGATCGATCCTACTAAAAAAGAAAATCTAGGTTATATTCTCCAATCAACGAGACGGCTGATTAAATTATTAAATGAAATATTAGATACTAGCTATATTGAAGAGGGCATGCCCTTAGAATTTATTGAATTTAATAGTAGGGATTTGTTTAATGATTTAGCAGAGCTTATGCAGTCTGAGTTAAGGCGTAAAAATTTAGAGTTGGTTTTAGAATATGGTGAAAACGTACCTACGAAGTTAATGGGTGATAAAAAACGGCTTGATAAAATTTTAATTAATTTATTAAGCAATGCGGTTAAGTTTACGGAAGCAGGTACTATTACCATATCAGTTTCGGTACTAGAAAACACGAATACAGCAGTTAATTTGAAAATAGCCGTAAAAGATATGGGGATAGGAATTCCACAAGATAAGTTTGAAGTTATTTACGATAAGTTTACGCGTTTGACCTCATCTTACCGGGGTGTTTACCTTGGTAGTGGATTGGGACTTTATATTGTTAAAAGATTTGTGAATGATTTAAATGGAAAGTTAGAAGTAGAGAGTGAGCTTGGTAAAGGTTCCACATTTACCTGTATCCTTCCTTTAACCAAGCTCTAAAAGCTAAGTTTTGGATAAGTCTAACACTTAGCTTAATTAACAATATTTAAGGACTAGGCGGATAATTGGAGTCATATTGTGTATCAGGACTACTACGTCTACGCTGACCTAAATAAATTTCAGATTGGGAAGAGCTAGGTATAGTAGAACCGAATATTCCATTTGAGGGTCTTCTTCTCTTTTTCTGTGGGCAGTAGCAATCATTAATTAAAACATTATAGAGAGTATAGAGGTGGCGTGGGAAATTAGAAAAGATCTCCCAACAAGAACTCTGAGTTGAATTATAGTTACCGATGGGATTTTCTTCTTTTTTTTGCTGCGAAGATACTAATCCGCTCATTATTTTATGCTGAGTACTAGTTAATTCTTCAATCTGTTGTTGTAACAAGCTCATTTTAGTATTAGTTAGTTCTATAAACTGTTGTTGCATCATGCTCATTTGAGTTTTATTTGCTTTTTGTTCTTGTTTTAACAGCACTACCTGTTTTTTCAGGGTGTTAGGCGAGAGATGATCTTCTTCAACAGGAGCTATCTCTGTGTTAGTAGACTGATTGGTCTTTAGCTTAGGTAAAGAATGCAGATTTGAGCCACGCCTTGAGTCAAGCGAAGAGCGTGGGCTTCCCTCACGCGAAGACGATGAGCTTGAGTTACGAATCGATGTTAAATCTGGATTTGAAGAAGATGAAAACAGATTAGGCTGCTGTTTTTTATTTTTATCTAGGGCTGGATTTTCAACTTTTAAGCCGCACCAAATAAGGGGATAGGGTAAGGTTATCAGTTCTTTCTCTTCATTGTTATTTTTTATGGGTATCCCATTGCTAGATAAAGGTTGGATAACCACTTTATTCAGAGCTTTAAAGGAGGTGGCGGGTTGGGAGGGATATAAAAATGCGCCTGCCTTGATTTCTTTGTTTAAGGTAAAATATAAAAAGCCTGCCAGTTCAACATGGCGGTACTCAATGGCTAATTGTTTTGAGCTTTCGGCCTTATAGTTTTCCCTGATGTTAGGATCGCTTGATTTTTCACCGCGCCGTTTCCTATAGCTGTCTGCGTCTTTATTAATCTCATTATTAAAGTATTTATTATGCTCAGAATGTTTTCTTGCATAGTTAATCAATTGGCTGGCCACCGCATATTCGGGGGTAGACATGATTTGTTCATAGGTATATAAAGTAACAGCTGGAAAACTCTTTGTACCATATAGCTCTAAAGAACTCTCTGCGTCGCTTAGGTCTGAAGAACTCTCTATGTCACTTAGGTCTGAGAAACTCTGTGTGCCACTTAGGTCTGAAAAACTCCGTGTGTAGCTTAGGTCTGAAGAACTCTCTGTGTCACTTAGGCCTGAGGAAGTCTCTGTGTCGCTTAGGCTTGAAGAACTCCGTATACTATTTCTGTAATTTTTTAGCCATTTTTCAACAGCGATTCGTGCAAATTTTACAAGCTCTTTATAGTTGGTTTTTTCTTCAGCGCTATTATAGGCGACAATTTTTGCAAGTGATTCAATATTAGCTTCTATCCAATCGGCTGTGGCTTTTCTGGCTTGATTTTTTATTTCTTGATCAAGTGCCGGCTTTCCTTGCTCCATAGCAATACTATAGCCTTCTAGTTCGCCTGGAAATAACAGTTCTATCTTTTCAAATTCCCTTAGTAACAGTGTATCTGCTATTGCTGCAAAAGCTTCTTTTGAGTAATAATCACCGGTCTTATTCATGCATATACTAATGGCAAGAACGGCCGTTTTTGTAGCAACGGGCCCTGGAATCGTTTCAAAAAATTTAACCGATATGCTGTTAGATGCATGGCAAATTTCACTAGAGTTAGATGGTTCGGTTCCTTTAATTTCATAGTACATAACAGTAACACCTCAAGCTCGTGTCATTTATCCGGTTGTGATTATCTCTAAATTTTTAATGTCTGATTTATTAGATTAGGTAGATTATATTTAGTTAGAAGGCTGTTTATTAGTCCAATCATAACATATTTTTTTTGATTAAAAATACCTAGCTAACAATAGCTTTTCTCCCAGAAAGGAAAAATAATTAATAAATCGCCTATGGTTTTTAAGAAAAAACTTACTTTAATATAATCCAGAGATTTTTCAATAGTTGAAGCAGCTATTTTAGAAATATAAATTAAATAGCTTTAAATTTAATTTCTCACACGCTGCTTAGGATATTTTAGGAGGTTGATTAACCAGGGTTTTAACTAGTTAGGCAGGCCGTGATAGTTGCTGAAGTCGGACATAACTGCAATACGCTTGTATATACAAGATGTTCTAAAGAAGTTTTAGCAAATCCTTACTGATTTTGCTTGGCTTAGTAGAGGGCGCATAACGCCGGACGACCTTACCTTTACTATCGACTAAAAACTTTGTGAAATTCCACTTTATTTTACGGCTACCCAAAAAGCCGGGTGCTTGGGCCGTTAAAAATTTAAATAGCGGATGCGCATGCTCGCCATTGACCTCAATTTTAGCCAATAAAGGAAAACTAAGCTGATATTTTGTGGTACAAAATTGCTGGATTTCTGCGTTTGAGCCAGGTTCCTGCCCGCCAAATTGATTGCAAGGAAAGGCTAACACCACCAGTCCTCTTGTCTTAAAATCCTGATAAAGTTGTTCAAGTTCAGCATATTGTTGAGTAAAACCACATTGACTGGCTACATTAACAATCAGTAAGGTTTTACCTTGGTAACTGCTTAAACTAATGGTTTCACCCGTGATATTAGTCACGGTATAATCATATAAATTTGGCATGATAAATTAAAAGTTCGGTTGAATATAACCCGCTACGTAGGCTAATAATAATAAAATAAATAAAAACACCGATAAGCCAATGCGCCAGCTTAAGGCTTTTACCATACGCTTAGAGTTGCGTTGATCTTTTAGTAAATAAACTATCCCACTGCCTAAACAAAAAAGGATAGTAAACATAAAACAAAGTATAATAACTTTTATTATCATCGACGAACCTTATGATATTATGTAAACTTTTTATGTTCAGCCATTCAATTTTTGGCCCTAAACATATTACAATCATAACTAATAAAAGCATAAGGATAAATGAATTTATGCGCCGTTATAGTTTTAAACCAAAAATAGTACCTACGTTAGCTACTATTTTCCTACTGCCTTGTTTAATTGCATTGGGATTTTGGCAACTGCAGCGAGCCGAACAAAAACGCGAGCTACTTGCTATGTATGACATGCGCCTTAAAGAAGCGGCACAACCTATAACCGAAGTAGCAACAGATTTGAGTAATATTGATTTTTTACCCATAAAGGTGAAGGGTGAGTTTGATAACCAAAGATATATTTTACTCGATAATCGATATTATAACCATTTATTGGGCTACCATGTTTTGACTCCGTTGATCATAAAAGAGACGGGTAAGGCTATATTAATTAATCGGGGTTGGATCCCTAGAGAGGAATTACGTGAGCGTTTACCTAAAATTCCTCCGGTGCAGGGGAGCCAAGTATTAAAAGGCTATGCTAAAATACCTAATAAAAATGTTTTTACCTTGAGCCATGAGCCCGATAAAGATGATCGGTGGCCTCGTAGAATTCAACAGATTAAGCTGACCCAATTAAGCCAACAATTGGGCTTAGAGCTTTATCCTTTTATTTTATTACTAGCGCCTGACCAAGCACATGGTTTTGCACGGGATTGGAACCCGGTGGTTGTTAACCCGGTAAAACATACCGGTTATGCCGTACAATGGTTTAGCTTAGCAGGATTATTAGTTATTATTTACCTGAGCGTAAATTTACGTCGCGAGGGGCAGGAGGATACCGATGAAAACTAAGCAAAGTGCTCGTTGGACGTTGATAGGACTCTTGTTGATTTTCATTTTGCCGATGCTATTAGCTTGGTATGTATATTTGCATCCTTCCTTATTAAAAGGACAGACTAACTATGGGCGGCTGTTTAATCCACCTTTACGACTTGCAGAGCTTCCCCTTTATCCTATGCAAGGAGGAGAGCTATTTGATAAGAGAAAGATTCAAGGTAAATGGACCTTACTTTATATAGACGCGTTCCCTTGTCAAACAACTTGCCAGGAAAATCTCTATAAAATGCGCCAGGTGCGTATTGCTTTAGGTAAAGAACGCGAACGAGTAAGCCGATGGTTGTTATTAACAACCGAAGCTTCCGTAAGATACATGAAAAACCAGGCTTTGCTTGATATGATGAAGCAAGATTATAGCGGTACCTTGCTGTCCATAGCGGATTCGAATGAACTCAATGCTTTTTTTAAGCTAGAAAGTTCGGTTAAGCCCAATGGCTTTTATGTTATTGATCCACTCGGTAATATTATATTAAGCTACCCAGCCGGGGTAGTGCCTGATCATTTGTTTAAAGATTTAAAACATTTATTGAAAGTTTCACAGATAGGTTAGATTTATATGTTAATGCAAAGTTCTTGGTATTCACGGTTAGCGTTATTAACCACTTTACTTGCCTTGTGTGTCATCATTCTGGGGGCTTATACCCGCATTAAAGATGCCGGCCTTGGTTGTCCAGATTGGCCGGGTTGTTACGGCCAATTAACCGTGCCCGAAACGTCTCATGCGCTTGCTAAGGCTGAGCAAGCGTTTCCAGGTCATACGGTAGAGGCTCATAAAGCGTGGCCCGAAATGATCCACCGTTATTTTGCGGGTACCTTAGCTACTTTGGTTCTTATTTTAACCGCCTTAGGTATTTGGCAAAAACGTAAACTTAAGCTGTCTTTGGGATTATTATTAGCATTAGCCTTTCTCATTATTTTCCAAGCGATGTTAGGGATGTGGACGGTGACGTTAAAGCTCCTGCCAGTCGTTGTAATGGGACATCTTTTAGGTGGTTTGACTTTGGCTGCCTTACTCTGGGGCTTAACCCTGCAAACCTCTGGCTGGTTACGGCAGGAAGAATTTATTCAGGCTCCTTCTTTTCGCCCTTGGGTTATTTTAGGGATTGTTATTTTAGCCTTGCAAATCTTTTTAGGCGGTTGGACTAGTGCTAATTATGCCGGTATTGCTTGCCCAGATTTTCCATTTTGTTATGGCAATTTATGGCCGGCCATGGATTTTAACCAAGCTTTCCAGTTTTGGATGCCGGTTGGAATCGATTATCAAGGTGGTAGTTTAACTGAAGAAGCTAAAATTACTATTCAAATGATGCACCGCTTAGGGGCCTTAGTGACAACTTTATATTTGGGCTTTTTAAGTTTGCGGCTAATCCTGGATAATTATAGTCCGGCTATGCGAAAGTTAAGTGCTCTGTTATTAGTTTTACTGCTGATTCAAATAAGCCTGGGGATTTTGAATGTATTATTAAAATTACCCCTGCATGTTGCGGTGAGTCATAATGCGGTGGCTGTTTTATTACTGTTAACCCTGGTGACTATCAATTTCCACCTTTATGCTAAAAAAATGGATGAATTACCATGACAGGGACTTATGCATTGACCAAATCGCAACAGGCAACCTGGCGGGCTTATTATGAGCTTTGTAAGCCACGCGTCGTGGCTTTAATGATGCTCACCACCTTAGTGGGTATGTGTTTAGCGGCGCCTGGGATGGTGCCTTGGAACAGCTTAATATTAGGAAATTTGGGAATCGCTTTGGCGGCAGGTTCGGCTGCCGTCATCAACCAATTAGTTGATTCCCGTATTGATGCCATCATGTTGCGTACCAAACAGCGCCCTATTCCTACCGGCCAGGTAAGTACTAAGCATGCGCTATGGTTTGCCTTTATTATTGGCGGTCTAGGCATAGGTATTCTGGCCTTATGGGTAAATCTTTTAACTGCCATTTTAACCTTGGTCACCCTATTGGGTTATGCCGTGGTTTACACCATGTTTTTAAAGCGTGCAACGCCTCAAAACATCGTGATTGGTGGTTTAGCAGGGGCAGCTCCTCCCTTATTAGGTTGGGTTGCCGTAACCGGTCAATTTGATCCCAATAGCTTATTACTGGTTTTGATCATTTATGCTTGGACTCCACCCCATTTTTGGGCTTTGGCCATCCATAGGGAAAAAGAGTATGCCAATGCCAATATTCCTATGCTGCCGGTTACCCATGGCGTTAAGCTGACTAAAATACATATTGTACTGTATACCTTACTGATGTTAGTCGCGAGTGTGATGCCTTTTATTACCCGCATGAGTGGTTGGATTTATCTGGTAAGTGCATTACTGTTAGGTGGCCGTTTCCTGTATTGGTCTATCCGTTTGTTATACGATAACGATAGCCGCATTCCCATGCGTGCGTTCCGCTTCTCTATCATTTACTTAATGGGTATTTTTATCTTTTTGTTGGTGGATCATTATTGGCGGTTTTAAATAGCGTTAAAAATAAGTTATTAAGTAGCAAATAAGTTTGTTCAGACATCCTAAGGCCTTTTATTATCACTGGCGTGTGTACGGGAAACTAGCTCTAACAAAGGATGAATGAATTCAATAAATATGCCATCATAGGGCTTCGGTAAATCTAAAATTAGCAATAACCTATATTTAAGAGAGGATTCCAATGAAATTGAACAGTTATTTTGCCCAATTAAAAGCTGTATTTAAGGCTTTTATAGTGGTTTCAGCTATGTTAAGTATACAAACTAGCTATGCCGCAGAAATGGAGAATGCCACCGTATTTACGCAGCCTCGTACCATTGCGCCTTTTAAATTACAAGACGATAGCGGTAAAACGTTTACCAATGCTAATTTAACGGATCATTGGTCATTATTATTCTTTGGGTTTACCAATTGTGCGATGATCTGTCCCACAAATATGACTGAACTTAATAAAATGTATCAATTATTAGAAAAAAGTAAGGTAAAAGAACTGCCACAAGTGGTGTTTATCAGCGTTGATCCTGAACGTGATACCGTAAAACGGGTTCATGATTATGTGCGCTCGTTTAACCCTAATTTTGTAGGGGTGACCGGTGATGAAAAGCAAATTTCTGCCTTATCTAAACAAATGGGCGCGATGTATATGAAGCTTGCTAATAAAGAAAATCCTAAAAACTATGACATTGATCATAGTGCTTTTATGATGTTAGTTGATCCTAAGGGGCAAATGTACGGTATTTTCAGTAGTCCACATGAAGCCAAAACGATGGCAAAGAATTTCAAGCAGATCACTAAGACTTAGTATTAGTCATGATTAATCGGTAGCCAAGCGAGTATAAACTTGTTTGGCTATTTTTTTGCAGGTCAACAGACCCTAATAGCTTAAACTTTCCTCAGCTAATTTTTTCACCAGATGTTGATAGTTGGCAAAGCGATTTGTTGAAATCTGCTGATTATTAACAGCGACTTGCAAGGCACAGCCTGGTTCTTGTAAATGTTTACAATTATAGAAGCGGCATGTTCCTAAAAAAGGTTTAAATTCAATAAAACCACCGGTAATTTGCTCTAAGGTTAAAGGACCTAAAGCAAACTCACGAATACCCGGCGAATCGATAATATTCCCACCCTTGGGCAAATGATATAGGCGAGCCGCGCTAGTGGTATGTGCCCCTAATTTAGTATTTCCAGCAAGTTCACCAATCGTTATCTCGATATTTGGTAAAAGCTTAGCTATTAACGAAGATTTACCCACTCCCGATTGACCTACAAATACATTGGTTTTATTGGTAAGTAGGTCATTCAACTCAGTTAAGCCACCTTCTGTTAAGGTACACGTTTGTAAAACATTATAACCGAACGCTTGATAGTCATTTAACAAGGTTAATAAACTAGCCGACTGATTTTTTAATAAATCTATTTTGTTTACGATAAGGGCTAGAGGAATGGCCGCGTGTTCGGCCGCAATGATATAGCTATCGATTAATAAGGTGGTGGGTGCGGGTTCAGGCGCAATGACTAGTAACATTTGATCGATATTAGCAGCAATGGGTTTGATTTCCTGGCGCTTGCCCGTGGTACGCGCCAAGAGTGAGCTGCGCGGTAGGCAGGCAACGATAACCCCGGTATTATTTGGGCCTGCTTGCCAGATCACTTTATCACCAACGACTAAATCATATAAATTTTGTCTACTATGACACTGATAGATATCACCATTTTCGGCTTCAACTTGCAGTTGCTTTCCGTAGCGAGTAATCAACAAACCCGTTTGCTCTGAGCCTAGGTGCGATTCGGCTAAGAATGAATCGGCTTGTTGAGCAGCACGCGATAGCCGCTTATTTTGAATGGCTTTAATGCGTTCAGCTTGGCGTTGGTTAATTTTGCGTTTAGACATATAATTTAAAAACTTAACGGTTGTTCTATACCTAAAGAAACCAGCAAATCCAGTTTCTTTGGGTATACTATATACCATTGAGAGAATAAATAGAAACTATGGTTGTAGTGCGATATTTTAGTCCCAAATTAAAATAATAAACTCAGGAGAACTTGCTTGCGAATTTATTTAGTGGGTGGTGCGGTACGGGAGCAATTATTAGGATTATCCGTTAAAGAACATGATTGGGTAGTGGTGGGAGCGACGCCTGGGCAAATGCTTGAGCGTGGTTACCGCCAAGTGGGTAAAGATTTTCCCGTTTTTTTACACCCCAAGACCCACGATGAATATGCTTTGGCACGTACCGAACGCAAGACGGGGCCTGGTTATAAAGGTTTTAGTTGCTATGCGGCCCCCGATGTAACTTTAGAGGACGATTTGCTACGCCGTGATTTAACCATCAATGCCATGGCACAAGATCAGCAGGGGAATATCATCGATCCTTATGGTGGTCAGCAAGATATTAAAAAACGATTGCTACGCCATGTTTCTCCCGCTTTTGCCGAAGATCCGGTGCGCATTTTACGGGTTGCTCGTTTTGCGGCGCGTTATGCCTCATTAGGATTTACAGTCGCCGAAGAAACCCTACAGCTAATGCAAAAAATGGTAAGGGCCGGTGAGGTTAATGCCTTGGTTATAGAGCGAGTTTGGCAAGAATTACAAAAAGCCTTAACGGAAACACAGCCCCAGCGTTTTTTCGAGGTATTACGTGCTTGTGGGGCCTTAAAGATATTGTTTCCCGAAATTGATAACTTATTTGGCGTGCCTGCCTCTCCACAATGGCATCCCGAAGTGGATACCGGTATTCACACTCTCATGGTATTAAAAAGAGCAGCCGAGCTTAGCGAAGTAGATACGGTGCGCTTTGCCGCTTTAATGCATGATCTCGGCAAGGGCTTGACCACACCCGATTTATGGCCTAAACATCACGGTCATGATGAAGCAGGTGTGGCGCCTATTAAGACCTTATGTCAGCGTTACCGTGCGTCTAAGGATTATCAAGAGCTAGCTGTACTGGTTAGCCGATATCATACCTTATGCCATAAGATATTTGAGGCCAAGCCT
This sequence comes from Gammaproteobacteria bacterium, assembly GCA_029256685.1. Lineage (GTDB taxonomy): Bacteria > Pseudomonadota > Gammaproteobacteria > JAQSXL01 > JAQSXL01 > JAQSXL01. Next base: position 12,316 of record JAQSXL010000045.1, read on the forward strand.
AGTACGGCATTAAAATTATTGGAGCAGCTCGATGCTTATCGCCGTCCACAACGCTTTGAATATTTTTTATTAGCCTGCCAAGCGGATGCTCAGGGTAGAACGGGATTTGAGCAAAAGGCCTATCCGCAAAGACATTATTTGTTAAGCCTTTATAACCAAACTGCGGCCATTACCGCAGAAAAATTTATTGCTCAGGGGTTACAAGGTTTAGCTATTAAACAAGCCTTGCATAACGAGCGATTGCGAGCCATTAAAGCTTGGTTAAAAGATAATATTGCGCTAATGCAGAGTTAAGCTGATTTCAGCTACTGAAAATATTGCTAGCCAAATCCTAAATCCATTAACTTTTTTAAGGAGTGATCAGCCAGATTTTATTAAGACTGCCTGGCTTAACACGCAGTTTGAGCAGCAGCCAGCAGGTGATAAACTTGATTTAAGGCTGGCTTTTGAGAGGTTATACCATTTATATTAAATAATCTTCCCTTGCCAGGACATAGGGGTATAAGCCAACCTTGTTTTTCAAGGATGAAAAACTATAGAGCGTACAAGGAGG
>JAQSXL010000046.1 GCA_029256685.1 Gammaproteobacteria bacterium
CCGTTTTAGTTCTTGTTTTAATAGCTTAGCAATTTGTTTTTCTAACCAACGCCATAGCTGTTCTAACCAGGAGGCTTCGGACTCGGGTTCTGGCTTGAACTGGCTGGAAACTTGCTGGCGTTGTTGCCAATTTGCTAGATATTGCTTGGCTACCCCAGGATCGCGGATAATAATCAAATTTTCGGCATTACGTTGTTGCGCGGATAAGGTAAAATTAAAAGATCCGGTGGCAACAGCTTGGTTATCGATGATCATGATTTTATTATGGGCAATGGCAGGGCGGTAATCTATCCAAACTGGAACACCTTGCCGATTCAGCCAATTTGCCGTCGAATGCGAATTTTGTCCGCGTTGGCTTTTATCGACAATAACTGAAACCTTAATGCCTCTAGCATGAGCTTGTGCAAGAGCCTGTGCAATAGGGTGTGAAGTAAATGAATAGGCCTGTACATAAACCGATGTTTTTGCCGACTGAATTTGCCGAATAAGCAGGGCCGTGCAATTAGCGCCGGGCGTGAAACAAATGGTATATTGACTCGGCTGCTGAGGTGTTGCTTGAGCTATAGAGAAGCTGCAAAAGCCAATGAGCAAGTAAATGAGCCAATAAAATTTAACAGAATATGAAATGCTCATAGTGGGCTCACAATTTCTCGGGTAGCTTAAAGTTAGCTAATAAATCATTCGCAAAAGGATTAATGGGTTCTTCTGCATTCAGTTCAAATTGTAGTAAGTTGTCGTTTGCATTTAAGGCTAAGACATAAGGTTTGGGATTAGCAGAGATGATTAAACTACCTTGCTTTACTAAACGGAATAAGCTCCAAGCGCTACTATCTTCGGCTAGTTGATGAGGACCTGCTTGATCCTGATAAGTTAATTTAACTCTATTGTTATTCTGAGCGTCTGGCCATTTGACGGCTATGCTTTCTATTTCACCGGGATAGGTAAGAACTTTATCGCCTATGGTAAGCTGTAAAGCGCGAATGCGGGCGTCGATGGCTAAGGTTGCTAGATTAAATTTAACCGTGGGTTCTGTTTGCTGTTGTGGATAAAACATGCGCTGAATGATTGCCGCTTGTTGTAAAGCACTGAGCGTTTCTGCCGCGATAGGCAGGATTTGATTATCTAAGCTTTTTAGTTGCCAATGAGTGTTTGAGGTATCTAGGAAAGGTTTTAACAAGCTAATAAAATAGTTATTTAGCAAGCCAGTAGGCGCAAAAAATTGCTTAAAATTGTTAAGGCTTACATCTTTGGCCTCTAGCGTTTTCGCAAAGGGAAAAAGGTTTGCGATATTTTGTGAATAAAAAGTATAAATTTGTTGTTGCCATATTTGTGCAAGATGAGCATAAGCATGCAAGAGTATATATTGCCAACTGTTGCTAGCTAACTGTTGTAGCCAGCTTTGCCAGGGATTAGGTAATTCCTTAGCAAATTCGGCTAAATCGGTAATAGGGTTGCTTGCATTAGCAGCAAGGATCCTGGTTTTAGCCGCGGTATAAGCGGCTTCATTAAAATCGCCACTAAGTTTCATTTGCAATAAATAAATTTGTAGTTGGCGGAGTTTAATTTGTAAGGCTTGCCATAAATTTTGTTGGGTTTGCAAGTTATGCAAACTGGCAAATTTCTCCTTAAGTTTATGAGTAATGATGCTGCTATAACCCTGGGTTAAGGTGCCAATTTGCGTATTATTATTAATGATGGCTAAGGCTTGGTTGAGTTTAGATTGAGCATTCAAGAGTTGATCTAATAAATCAGGGGTTTTTGCGGGATTGGTCAAGGGAAGCTCGGAAAACTCCATGAGTATACGCTGCCAATGATGGGCATAATCGGCCAGATATAAATCACTGACTTGAGATTTTAAGTTATCGATACTTAGCGGATCATAGGGCTTATCGGCGGTAAGATTACCGAGTAACCAATTGCCACTTAAGCCTTGTTGGCAGGCCATGGCCAGTTCTTTAGCATAAATAGCCAACAAGGCTTCCTTAGTATAAAAGCTAGAGATCTTGACCGAAGCTGAGTTTGAATAAGGGTATAACGTTAATTTAGGATGCCAGGTTAAATTATGTAAAATAATATAGCTGCGCTCGATTGGCGTCAGCTGGTTAAGCCGTAAGCGTGCTGCGGCTATTAGCGGTTCGTTTAAACTAACAGCAGGTAAAGGTTTCTCAAATAACGCTATTAAATGATCATGTAAAGAAGGCAGAAGTTTGGCGTCATAGTCTTTTGTTTCCTGCCAAGCATTAACTAATAAACCCTCGATAAATTGGGGTTGTCTATGTTCACTACTGTTTAGCATCAGGTAGGCTTGTAGGGTTGAGTAAAGTTTAGCGGGCTCAACTGTTACTGGCGATGCGAGATGCTTGGTGAATAAATGAGTTAAGTGAGGTAATAATAATTTTTGTAAGGCAAGCTGATAAGCCTCAGCGGCTGCGGTTTGTAATTTATTTACTTTACTTGGGCTAAACCGGGATGGATGTATATCACTGGCTTGTTTTAAGGTATCTAGTAATACAATTTGTTCCGCTAACGATAGGGTTGTCTGTTTGGTTTGCGTAAGCACTTGGTATTTAGCTAATACTTGTTCGGTATGATGAATAGCATTTAATTGGCGGTTAAACTCATAAGCCCATGCACTAGCACCTGCTGCAATGATTAACCCCGCCATTAGGTAAGTGGCTCGTCTATACCAGGCTTTTGCTTTATTATGACTCATTAGCTGTTGCTGATTGTGCCTTTGAATAAATTGTTTTAACAGATGCTCAACAAAGTATGCCTTGGGTAAGCTATTCTTATGAGTAGATTCATTAAACGCTGGATGTAAATGCGCCAGGCTTTTGCCGATAATATAGTCCGCGGATTTAGTGGCACTACTGGTAAAATATACACTATGCCAAGCTAAGCCTTTTTTTTCTGGTAAAGCCTGTTGCATGAAATCTAGTAAACGCGGTTTTAAATTGGCCATTTCCATAGGGAAATCATGAATTTTGGCCCGTTGGCTTAATTGGGATTGTTGTTGTAAACGAAATAAGAGTTGTTCATTGAGTTTACGCAAGAGTTGATCAAATTGGGTTTCAACGAAACTAAGATCTTTAGTATGACAGGTAAATCCCCAGGCTTGGGAGCGCTCTTCTCGGCTTAAATCATAAAAAAAATCGCTGAAGCCGCTTAAGGAGTCTAATCTATTAATAATAAGATAAATAGGAAAAGCTTTTTTAAAACTTGATTTCAGGCTTAATAGCTGATTGTGGATAGCTGCTGCAAGATTGAGTAATTCATCTCTATGGCCAGTGAGTGCACTGGCGCTAATCACAACGATGACGCCTACTTGTTTATTCTGGCGCTGGTAATTAGCAAATAAGCGAATGATTTCTCGCCATAAGCTATCATGCAATGTAGTTGGATGGTCTGCAGGATTTTGTTGCCCTTTAGTAAATTGGCCGCTTAGATCGGCATAAACGGCTTCTTGAGTAGCCCACCAATCGCAATATTGGGTGGGACTAATAGAATGTAAGTTTAAGCGATGGCTTTTTTTAGCTAAAATAAATTCTTGTTCTGAATGGGCCAGTAAAGAGGTTTTACCTACTTGTGTGGGGCCTAACAAAATATACCAAGGCAAATTGCTTAAACTACGCTTATCACTAAGCCGTGTTTTGGCTAAAAATTTGCTAGCACCCTTAAATTGTTCACGGAGTTTAAGGCGTTCCTCATCATGAGGAGCGAGATGTGGCGAATGGCTCATGACTACCTGCTAATGTTTGTTGAATCCGTTGTATTTCCTGATAGGTGGGGGTTGCGGCTAAACCCAATACATAGTTAAAACTAAGGCAAAGCAAAGTCAAGCTAGTTAAAGTCGTAACCATAGTCATTTTAAGCATTAGCGAATGGGTTTGTTTAGCTAAGTTAGTCATGATGATTTTAGGTTGTTCATCAATACTTAAATTTTTACTAAACTCGCCACGCTGTTCCCGAATTTGCTGATAGAGTTGTTTACGAAGTGACTCAAGCTGCAGTTTTCCATCGGGTAAGGAACGGTATTTACCCGTATAGCCTAAGCTTATGATTAAGTACCCTAGCTCCAATAAATCTATGGGCATCGTCGCTTGCAATTGCTCGATCAAGCCAAAAAAGTCTAGTTTGTTCTGCTGGGTAGGTGCCATGATTTCAATAACTTCATCACCTAGTTGTTGTTCGGCTTCCAAAAAAGCCGCATTTAGCATATGGTAAGCCATCTGCAGGGCTTCTTTATTATAATTCTGTTGTGAGCCTTGCGTAAGAAAGGCTTTAAACTCATGTTCAAGATAAATCCTAAACTCTGCGGTTATTTGTAATTGATGAGTATTGATGCGGCTTAACAAACACAATAAGGGGGCTGCAGCAACCACTAAGGGGTTAATCCCGGTTTTTTCGGTGTAGAGTTGTGAACGGTAATAGCTTGACGATGGCGTTGCAATAGGAGCAAGGGCGGCTAAATAGTCGGACCAATAGCTATGGGCTAGATTTAGCGGTACATCCGCAACATGTACATCAAAGCGAGTGTCTGAAATAGGCATAGCACCAAGCTTATTCAAATTAGGAACCTTGATTATACTGGATATGGCAAGAATTTCGATAAAATTTTTTAGAGTCGTTTTTATTTATCAATAGGTTCATTAGAAAAATAAAACCTTGTTACAGCTTGTTTTAACGGCTGTTAACAAAGGCTTAGATTCCTAGTACTTTTATAGTATAAAACTATCGTTAGGTTAGATTTAATCGATTTTATTTAATTTAAGGGTTTGGATTATGCTGTCAAGTAGGCAAGCCAATAAAACCTTATAACCTCGCTTTTATAAAGCAATTAAGCAAGTATATTGCCGATAATCCAGGTAGTCGCTTGGCACAATTAGTCCATAGCTCTTAAGCCGGATGGTATAAGAAGAGACGGGTACTTAGTTCCTGCCTTTTGTAATTTAGCTGGGCATGTTGTACTAGAATTAATACATTTTACTTGAAATACGATTTATAATTTAATTAATCTAAAACTTGTTTTGATAAATAAGTTTGCGGGTTAAATCCGCAAAGTTTCTTGATCATTAATTTACGAGGTAAATACATGAATCCAATGGAGCAATTCCACGCGTGGTATTCACAAGCTCAACAAACGGAAGCTGAACCCGAAAGAATGTCTTTAGCCACAGCAGGCAAAGATGGCATGCCAAGTGTACGAATGGTATTGCTTAAACAGGCCGATGAGCAAGGTTTTGTATTTTACACTAACTTAAATAGTGTAAAGGCAAAGCAACTTGCCGAAAATCCGCAGGCGGCTCTTTGTTTTTACTGGCTTAACCCGCAACGTCAAGTGAGAGTGCAGGGTATAGTTGAGCAAGTTAATGATGATGAAGCCGACTATTATTTTCAAACCAGGCCCCGGGGCAGTCAAATTGGAGCCTGGGCATCGCTTCAATCCCAACCGTTAGCCGATTATCAACGGTTGCAGCAACGTGTAGCCGAATATACCGAACGATTTGCCGGCCACGTCATTCCTCGCCCCGCGTTTTGGTCTGGCTTTAGGCTAAAACCCAGCCGGATAGAGTTTTGGGAAGCCGGGGAGTCTCGTTTGCACAAACGGATGGTTTATCAATTTAGCAATCACAGTTGGCAAATGGAATGGTTATTTCCATAATTTAAGTCATTATGGCCTTCGCAGGATAAGCCCGCTAATTTATTTTCAAGATTGAAAAAGGTTTAAAAAACAGAAAATTAACCCATCTATTTGAGTTTTCAACTATTTTCGCTCAACCGTGTAAATAACATCCACACTGTTATTATCAAGAGTAGTTTGAGTCTGTAATAAGAGTTTGCGCCAAAGTTGAAAGCGTACGGTAAAGGTATTAATTTGTTCGGCAATGCCCATGCTGTAACCGATATGTAATCTTGGAGTGAGCTGTTTACCTAATATTAAGGAAGTATTTTGCACCATTGCGCCTTTTTCCTTACTGTATTGTTGAACGGTGCCTACGTCCAACTCATCCAGTCCTAAATTGGTTTGTAAGTCTTTTTTCAAATTGCCCATCTGATTACTGCCTGGACTTAAGGCGGTTGCTGCTTTAAATAATAGTTGGCCTTTGGCGCCGCTTAACTGATTGGCGGGTGAGCCGGTTAAAATATAGGATAGAATGTCGGCCTGGCTTAAGTTAGCGGGTTCGGAGAATAAAGTGACTTTAGGTTGTTTAAGCCGTCCTTGTGCATTAACCCCAACGGTAATTTCATCTAATAAACTGGTTTTGATGGAACGCGATGCCTTAATATTGAGGCCTGGATTATCGATATTGCCACCGGCAAAAATTAAACGGCCATTATGAATGGTTAAGTTTTCCCCATAGACATTATAGCTACCGTTCAAAACATTGAGTTGTCCCGTTGCAGTAGTCGCCTGTTGGGGCTTATCATAGATAACAAGATTACCTTCAATATTGCCCTTTAACCCTTTGGCATCAAGATGAACCTTATCGCTTAATTTTAATTTGATTTCGGTAACAAGGGGAACCACACTACCGGTTGTCACTGGTTGTTTGCCAATTACGACGATATCTTCGGGTAATTCAATAACCTGTTGGCTAAAGTTGGTGGGTTGCAAGTTGGCTTTGGGAATATAAATGCTTCCTGTTAATTTAAGCTGTGGGCCTTGGGTGAGTAGTTCGAGCTCAGGCTCTGCAGTGACTTGATATTGTTCGTTATTTACAATGAGAGCATTGATGCCGGTCAATACGCTTTTGCTGGTAAAGGGTTTGGCAAATAAGTCGGCGTTACCTGTTAACTTCAAATGGCTATCTGCGCCAGCTTGGGCGGTGAGTTCATAATTAATTTTACCATCGGCCCGCCCGGTTGCTGTACCTTGTAGCTGCTCAATCTGTGTACCAAAGGCTGGTATACTAAATCCAGCTTGGCGTAAGTTTGCACGGCCGCTAAGGCTAGGTTCTGCTATAGTACCGGCTAATTGTAAATTGAGCTGCAATAGGCCTTTTACATCGGTAATATTGGGATCTAAAGCGCCCAAAATAGCTAAATCATTCAAAACAAAATTGACTTGACCCCGCCAAGCTTGAGTTTTATCCAATTCATCCAACTGATTATAGCCGGGTAATTCAAAGTTAGCGGTAAGAGGCTGATCGAGTACTATGGCTTGTAAATTAGTTTTTAATCCCTGCGGATTCATTAATCCACTGGCCTTAATATCGTGGACAATCAAATTACGGGTAGTTTGTTGATCAAGCGCATAGCTAAGATGTAAAACGCCTATCGCTAAATTAGCCTGTAACTGGGTGGTTTTGGCCTGGGTTTTGACCGCTAAATTTAAGTCGGCATGTCCTTGCAGCTTAATAGTTTCAGGTAGCCAGGGTTTTAACATGCCAAGCTCAAGGTTTTGGCCAGTTAATTGTAAGGACCAAGCGTGATTGCCTTGCCAGTTAGCCTGCTGCAGGCAGATTTTTTGCCGGTTGGTTTGCCAGCAAGCCGGTTGAAGAGTCGCTTGATTCGCTGCGAGGGTGGCTTGTAACGGTGTATTAAGCTGCCAATGACCAAAGCGTTCGGATTTCAGGGTGAGGGTAGGGATCTGAATTTGCCAATGATCAAGCAACTGCTGGCCAGTGAGGGTCAATACATACTGCTCGGTAGGGGTAGAAATCTTTGCTTTTAGCGCTTGTTGCGCAAGAGAGCCACGTAGAGCTAACTCTACATGCTCAACATTAATGGTTGCTAGAGACGCTTTATCAAGTTCGAGATCAAAGTGGGATGCTTTGGTCTTATCTAAACTAATTACCCCATAGGCATTAAGCTTATGAATAAAATGGTGAGCGATTTGTAATTCTTTACCTTGTGCCTCTATATTCAGCATGGGCTGATTACGAAGACCCTGAATAGTGCCCATACTACGAAAACTACCGTTGCCGTGTTTAATAAGTTTATGCACCTCGGCAATATTAATCTTCCAGCGCAGGTTCCAAACTTGAGTGAGTTCTCCTTCTATCGCAAGCAGGGCATCACCTGCCTTAAGTTGAATAGTAGACGTTTCTATATTTTGGCCATTTATTTTAACTAGCACTTTACCTGTTAAGGGTTGCGCATGTAACTGGCCCATTAAATTATCGAGTTGCAAGGTATTAACTAAGGTTTGATTAGCTTGCCCTGCCAAGCTTAGTTGGAAATTAATATCGCCGGATACATCGGCCCATTGTGTGGCAGGATTTAGGTGTTGGGCTTGGATGACTAAATTCCAACCAAGTTTATCCCGCCAATCAAACCAGCCCTTTCCTGTTAATTGACCACCTAAAATTTTTATCATGGCTTGGTCTAAGATCAGTCTAGTTTGTATGCCTTGACCCATAAGCTGCCAATTTGAGCTGGGAATGGTCTTACTGGGAAGTTGGCCCGTTAACTGCCAAGTATAGTGAGCACGGGTACCTTGAATGCTCAGTCGCCCTTGCCCGTTGTTGATCTGTTGTTGTTTAGCTAACTGTAGTTGTAAACCCTGCCAATTTGCTTCAAATTGCAAGGGTTGTTTGGCGATTAATCCTATCCTGCCTTGTGCATTTAGCTGAGCTAATTCTAAGATGGCCTGAGGTTTTCCTAGCCGATTTTTTTGATATAAATTTAAATTTTGTAGGCTAAATTGTTTAATCGGTAAATGGCCAGCTATTATTTTCCAGGCTTGCCAATCGAGCTGTAATTTTGTAATAGCAACTTGTTGGGTCTCGGTTTGGTAAAACACATTGTTTAAAGTAAATGCCGATAACAACCGCCCTTCAGATATATTTACAGTGAGTTTTCCAGGTAGTAACCATCCGGCCAGTTTAATACTGGCACGTAAACCACTCTGCGTTCCCAATAGAAAACCAACCGTACCGAAAAGGAAGGTTAAGATAATTAAGACGTAAATAATGACCTTGCGTATCATAGATCGGGCCCCATACTAAATTGTAATCGTAGAGGTTTATTTTCGCTATCCAGTGCCTTAGCTAAACTTAAATTAATAGGGCCAATAGGCGAAGCCCAAACTAGACCAATACCTACGCCTCGTTTTAGACCTTCATTAAAATTATTGAAAGCATTACCCGTATCGTAGAAAACGGCGCCATGCCAATTACCCTTGATTCTATGTTGATATTCAACGCTAGCTTCTACTAAATAACGCCCCGGTCCTAAGTCTTGATAGTTATAGCCACGAATGTTTTTTGCTCCTCCTGAATAAAAGCGTACAGAAAGTGGCAAGCTATCGGGATCATCTGCAACGGTATAACCTAAGTCGGTCTGCAATAACAAACGGCTATTTTGACCATAACTATGAATCCATTTATATTGTAAACGCGCCTGTACAAAGCGGTTATCGGAGATTAAGTCATCGACCGCGGTGCGTATCGTCAAATAACTGCTATAGCCATTTTGGGGATAAATGAGATTATCCGCTTTAACTCGGCTCCAAGCTATGCTAGGGAGCAACAATTGAGAGTGTTGTTTGAGACTATCCGGGGTTAGACAAAAAGATTCGAGTTGATAGGTGAGTTTTATGGTTTGCTGCCAGCCGGCAACATCATTGGTATAACTGGTGCCGACCTGTTTAGTATTGCTAGTGCCTCGCCCGCGCTCGTCACTTCCAATTCCGGCAAAAATGCGATATTCATCGGTACTAGGATGTCGGCCAGGAAAAATATAATTAGTAATTAAGGACTTGTTAATAGGCGATGCCTTAAGATCGGTATTAAAGCGTTGGCCTGTTTCGGTCAGTCTACGTAATTGAATACCTAAACTGCCTCTTGGACCTGTATCTGTGCCATAACCTGAACCAAAATCATATTGCTGAGAGGGCCTTGGTTTTAATTGGACCAGAATGGGAACTTGTTGATCTTCGGTTTCTTGACGGTTAGGGCTTATCAATACCTGATTAAAATAAGGTGAGCTACTTAAGTCATCTTGTAATTTTAATAGACTATCGGATGAATAAGGCTGGCCCTGGTTAAAGGGAACAAAGCGTTGTAAAAATTTTTGGCTTAAAACCTTGGTTTTAAAATGCACTGGACCAAAATAATAGCGTGGACCCGTGTCAAAATGCATAATGATATGGGCTTGCTGACGGATGATATCCACTTGAATTTCACTTTGAGTGATCTGAGCATCTAAATAACCCTGATTTTGGGCGATTTCAAAAAACTTTTGTTTGGCCTCATCATAGGGTTTGGTCAGTAAGGGATCGCCTTTTTTAAGAGGATAATGACTAATAAATTGATTCAATTGTGCATTATCAGCGCCGGGACCGGTTAGCAGCAAATCGAGCTGATTGACTTGAACCCTAGGGCCTGGGGTAACCCGGTAATTGGCAACCCATTGATTTCCCTGATGTTTGAGCTGGCCTTTAACTTTAGCGGTGAAATAACCAAAAGGTTGTAAACCCGCTTTTATTTGTTGAGGTCCTTGCTTGTACAGTCTAATGATCGCTTCTGGCGTGAGCGTTTTAGCATAGCGAGTTTGAATATCGCGCAAGCGCTGTAAGGCATTACTAAGTGCGGGATCACTAACCCCAGTAATTTTATAATCTAGAGTCAAGGTATCTTGGGCCGATGCTACCAAGCTTAACAAGAGTAAACTGCTAAGCAGTAAAAAAAAACCATATTTTAGAAAGGCCGCATTATTCTTCATAAAACCGACTATCACTATCTTAGGCATGCTCTTTAATGGTGAGTATGAAATTATTTTGCTAAATTCGCCTAGCATATCATAAACAGGATGGTTTTATGAAACCTCATATTCTAGTTATAGGCAGTCAATAAATGTGGTTTGCAGCTGGTTTTTTTATGTTTCAGGCTAAAGATTAAGCGATGGCAATGCCTTGATAACAGGTATCAGCCGGATCAAAACGAGTCGTTGATAATTCTAACACCAGGGTTTTCTCTACTGCTTGATAGGCGTGTGCAATATTAGCGGGAACGGTAATGAGCTCACCGGGTGTAAAGGTAAATTTTTGCAGGGTAGTGGTATCTTCGGGCAACCAAAAATAACCTGTTAATTTGCCTTCGATAATATACAACAGTTCTTGTTTATGCTGGTGATAATGATTGCCTCTTAATTCTCCATTTGGCAGAAATTCTAATAAGATAACCGTCTCATAACTTGCGTGATTACTTAATAATACGGTTTTACCTTTGCTATTGGTTAGGCTGCCTAATTGTGGCATAGGTGAAGTTTTAGGATTTAGTTCGGGTAATTTTGTGACGTCGACAAGTTTTAAAGTACTAGACATAAGAATCCTGATAATTTCTATGTTTGGTATCTTACCAATAGAACTTGCGCAAAACGAGTATTTTTCGGAAAAATACTAGACTCTTTATTCAATAGCATTTTATAATTAAATTGCGAAGAAGCATTTTTTATGCAGGAAGCCCAACTCAAAAATAATATGGTGGGGTTTTTATGAGTTTCAAACGTTTGCTGTTTGTTTTCAGTGCTATTCTGTTATGTTTTTCAATAAATAGCTATGCTGCTAATCGTACTTCACATCATCCATCGCCTAAGAATGAAAATGAGGTTTTACTGATTAATACCACGCCCTATTATGCTAACGCATATGCGTCTTATTCAGACGGAACGGGTGAGCAGATTCAGCTCTATCCTGCCGGTAGCACTGGTAATTTAGACAGAATTTATATAGACCTAACAAAACAGGGTTATCCACCTATACAGTGGGTATATTTTGATGTAAGAGATGCCTATTACAATCAATGTTTATTAAAAACATATGTTTATTATCCAGGCGGAATGGTTACAACTAACTCTTCTGGTTGTTTTGGTTCTTAAGCTTCGGCTAAATAAGCTAATGTTGGGCGGTTTTTGATCGCCTAATTATGTTTAAGGTAATTAAATTATGCGAATGACTAAAATACTTAAGGTTGCTTTAGGTATGGTGGGCTTAAGCTTATTAGCAGGCTGTGTCGCCGAGAGTGAATATTATTCTACCTATCCCAGCTCATATCCTAGAATTCATCATTATCCTAGACAACCGTATTATCCGCCTCCACCTCCGCCAAAACCTTATAATCCCGGTGGCAGAGCACATCGCGATCCCATACCGGTGCCGCCGCCACCCTTTCCCCCAAGGCCTTATAATCCCGGTGGCAGAGCACATCACGATCCCATACCGGTGCCCCCACCTCCGCCAAGGCCTTATAATCCGGGTGGCAGAGCACATCACGATCCTATACCGGTGCCCCCACCTCCGCCAAGGCCCTATAATCCAGGCGGTAGAGCACATCACGATCCCATACCGATGCCTACACCCCCAGACATATTTGGTAGGTCTAAATAGTAGCTAAGAGACTTATTTCAGAGTAACTTTACCACCTAATGACTTCCCGAGCGGTTTTTCAGTTCGGGAAGTCATTTTTTCGATAAATTTCTTGATAATTTGGCTTGCAACGCCACCTAATAGGTTTCTTGCATAGCTGCTATGGCAGTAATCTCTTTGATATTATTTTATCCATTAGAGTTCTTTCCAAACCCACATTAGCGGCCAATCTCGCTACAAAAATGGGTTCAAAATGCTCATGTACTCAATTGTACACTGCGCTTTTTCACAAA
>JAQSXL010000204.1 GCA_029256685.1 Gammaproteobacteria bacterium
AAATTAAGTTAAGAGCTATACAACCCTTACCCGTATAGGAAAAGGCGGTTTTGTTAAATTAAACAAACCGCCTTTTTAGCCATATTCCCGCATAGGGGCCTAAGTTAATCATCCCTTTCTTAAGCGTTGGCTCATTTACCTGCGCACATTGTCTTGCATTAAGCAGCTCACATTCAATTTCTTGTGGCTCTTCGCTTAAATTAATATAAATGAGCAACTCTTCATGGCTATTTTTATAGCAAGCGGCAAAAACACAATGAGCCGATCCTAACCGCATCGGCCAAATATTGAGATAATAACGCAGAGCTTTTCGCTGTCTAATAATCATGGTCAGCGCTCGAAAAATAGCTTTTCCTTCTTGGGTTTCATACTGACTCGATAATAGCCTGCCTCTATTGATATTTCGACTATCTGCCCTATCTTGTTGAATTAATTTGTCTAGCGCAATATTTGGGCAAGCAATCTCATCCCCATAAGGAATGACAATCCCACCTGGCAATGAAGCCAGTAAAAAATAGGCCATTAAAAATTTAGCTTGATGGCCACCGAGTAATGAAAAAGTGCGGCCGGAAATACCACACCCTTCGCGAAAATCTTTCCCGTATTTACCAATCGCCTCTCTCATGGTTAACAATAAATCATCCGGCAAATAAGCCAAGCTTAACTCATCGTGATTACGCATAAAATTTAGCCATTCTGCATGATCGGGCACCTCAACTAATTTATCTAATTTTTGCCAAATATAATTAGCATCGGCTTTAATTAAGCTAACCCAAATACTGGTGCAAAGATGAAAATTATAAGAAAGATTAGCCTGTACAATTTCAGAGGAACCAAAATATTCAATGACTTTATCAAGCTGCTCATAAGACTCTATAATAAAAACCGAAGAGGGATCTATTTTATCGGTAATACATTTTAAGGCAGCGGTAATGGCATGAGCCACCTTGTTACTGGCATCGGTTAACTTGTAAGCATTTTTGCCAATAAACGGAATGGCATCGAGTCTAAAGTTAAATCCCAATTTTACCCAATGAATAAGAATTTTAGTGACTTCAAGAAAGACATCGGGATTTAGCCAATTTAAATCTAATTGCGTTGGATAATAAGTATGATAATACCAATAGCCATCTTTACCTTGCCGCCAATGGGGAATGGCTCCGGCATGCTCGGGAAAAGCAATGTTAATAATTTTTGACTGGCCTTCAACAATATATTCCGCCCAAATAGCACTATCTTGATAAAATTTACGAATAAACTGCGGTTTTTGTAGGGTATGAATAAAATAATTTCGATAATACCCATCGCCTTGCTGAGCTTTTTGAAACCAGGGGTGTTGATCGGAAACATGATTAAATACAAAATCCATAAATAAACGCATGCCTAAACGATGGGCTTCTTGGACAAGTTGTTGCAAATCTTTCAGCGAGCCTAAATCTTCGCGTATCGTATAATAATCACTAATATCAAACCCCTTATCGACTCCCGGCGAAGCCAAGAAGGGTAAAATGTGAACGGCATTACAACCTAAATTTTTTATACGCTTTAAATGTTGAGTTAAATTTTGCAAGGGAGAAAGAGAAGAGTCGTAAATGACCCCATCAGGATAGACACAGTAAAGTTCAACAAATTTATACCAGTAATCCTGTGAGGATTTACACTGACTTTGAGCTGTACCGTGCAAAAGTTTATTAAGCTGACGCTCTAATGGCTTAGCCTTTGCACCATAGACAAACTCTAAATACTTTAAAAGTTTAGCCATCGGCAATCGTATAAAATTAATAAGCTTTATTATATCAAATTTTAGTTATCTTGCGGATAAAAATTGGCAAAATCCATTCAGCAGACTAAAGTTAAGCCAGGCAATAACCCTGAAAAATTCCCAATAGCGTAACAGCCCCTAGCCAAACGATAAATTAATTGAATTAAAGATTATGACAATCATCGCAGCAGGAATGATTGTCATAATTAAGTGGCTTTAAAATAAATGACTGAACAGCCAATAAAGTACCAATAAACTTACTGGAACACCGAGTAACCAGGCAATAAAATATTTCATGGTATTTCTCCTGCTTAGCTGAATAAAATCATTAGGATTGATCTATAAACCGGTATCAAAAAATTTCTGCCAAGAGAAACAATTTTAACTTAATAGCACATTTTATATTATACATGAAATGGCCTTAGATAGGGACTTTTGCTGTAATAGGTTTGCCAAATAGAAGGTCATAATCTGCTAATGATATTTCCGTGTTTGATCTTTCCTTAGCGTAAGCATTGCCCTGGCACTGAGCCCGTACCAGGGCGTGAATAGTCATTTTGCCTAAAATTAAGGGGGATTAAGCTCGCGTGGGGTTGCAACCTCTTTAAGCTCTATTGGCGCTGCCAACAGATCTTGATAGCCCGCACGGTTCAATGCTGCGGTGAAAAACGCTTCTTGTTGATGAAACGAGAGCATCATCTTGGGCGTTTCTTTCTGCAAAAGGTTTGCCTGTAACGCTATCTTCTGCTCCTTGAAGTGCAGCTTAATGAGTTTGGCTAATTCCTTGGCTAAGCTGGGTAACTGTTTGTCATTACTGCAACGAATATAAAGTTGGAAGAGCACTTCATCATAGGTAATGAGGTAATTGACTTGGTTAACATACGCTTGACCGGTTGGTTTGGTAAAA
>JAQSXL010000047.1 GCA_029256685.1 Gammaproteobacteria bacterium
TTGATAAATACCGTTTCACCGGTTTCAATACAAATAGCAATAATACCCGCAAAACCTTTGCCATCGGCCGATTTAACTAAATCAACCGCAAACCATTCATTTAAGAAAGTTGCATTAGCTTTTACATTTTGCTGATAAAGGGTATGAAGCAAGGCATGCCCCGTACGATCGGCTGCCGCACAAGTACGCGTTGCTTGGGCGCCGCCAAAGTTTTTAGATTGTCCACCAAAGGGACGCTGATAAATTCGGCCATCGGGCATACGAGAAAAGGGTAATCCCATATGCTCTAATTCATAGACAACCTCGGGACCCGTTTTACACATATATTCAATTGAATCTTGGTCACCTAAATAATCAGAACCCTTGACCGTGTCATACATATGCCAACGCCAATCATCGTCTTCGGCGTTACCTAAAGCACAGGTAATACCACCTTGCGCGGAAACTGTATGGGAACGGGTTGGAAATACTTTTGAAATTAAACCTACGCTTAAACCAGACGCCGCAAGTTGTAAAGCGGCTCGCATGCCTGAGCCACCGGCTCCAATGATAATTGCGTCAAAAGATTGTGTTGCTATTGCCATCATAAACTCCAGAGAATTAAGATGCCCCAAATTAGGCAGCCAAAGAGTGCTAACATTACTATTACTTGTGTGATAAGTCTGACACAAGCGCATTTTAGATAATCAGTTGTTATGGTCCAAATACCAATCCAGGTATGAGCCAATAAGCTTAGCAATGCTAACAGGCTGAATATTCGCATCCAATTTAAGGAAAATAGTTGATGCCAGGTTGAATAATCAAGTGGCTGATGCCAAACAATAAAACCTAGTATAAATAAAGTATAAACCGCCAATATTATAGCACTTATCCGTTGAACTAACCAATCACGCAGACCATTGCGTGTTAAACTTGTAATATTTTCTACCATAACCAATATCCTGCCATAACTGTAAATACCGTAGAAAGAATTAGCACTAATACGGCTCCTCTATTAGCGCCTTTCAAAGTTTCACCGATTTGCGCATCCATAAACAAATGACGAATACCCGCAAATAAATGATAGAACAACCCAGCGAACAAAAGGATTAACCCAAGTTTAGCTGGTATCGAAGTTAATAGTTCATGCAAATTAGTAAATTGTTCGGGTGAGGCAAGCGAGGCATGCAACATCCATAATAAAAATGGGATAAAAAGAAATAAAGCAAAACCAGAAATACGATGTAATATTGAGGTAATAGCGGGTAATGGAAATTGAATAGTAAATAAATTTAAGTTAACAGGCCGTTTTTTTTGCACGTGTGTTTCCCCATCAAATCATGTTAGCAAGAGTCAGTAAGAGCTCGGCCCGATAAGGAGCCGCCGACAATTATAAAACCAAAAGTATGGAATTACAAACTTGTTTAGCGAAGAAAATTTAAATGGCATCTTTAATAACGCTACTCTATGCCATTTAAGCAAATAGCAAAGCGTCAAATAGCTTTGGCTGGCTATCGTTTGGCACATACTCTCAATGAAACCATGGATGACTCAAGATCACCTAACTTGACTAAGCCATAGCAAAGATAAACCAATTTTAATCCAATTAGGATTAACAGACTTATGAGGATTTTAATGAGGCTTTAGCTTGACTGCAAAGATTTTAGTGTCTATACCTACGGCAAGACATCAATTATTGATGATATTTCGTTGAAAGCCCGTTATAATTTGCAACATCTTACATCGAAAGGAAGTTTGATATGACAGAGCGCAAAGCTACTCTTAAAATTGATCATTTAGCAGATCCTATTGAATTGCCTATTTATTCGGGAACCCTGGGTCCCGATGTGGTTGATATAGGTCAATTAGTTAAACATAATTATTTCACCTATGATCCGGGCTTTGTTTCAACGGCAGCGTGTGAATCAAAAATTACCTTTATCGATGGAGATAAGGGTATATTGTTACACCGCGGTTATGCCATTAATCAGCTAGCCGAAAAATCCGATTATATAGAAGTTTGCTATCTATTGTTAAATGGCGAATTACCTACTCAAGCTCAGAAAGATGCTTTTCTTCATGAAGTCACTCACCACAGTATGGTACATGAACAAATTAGCCTATTTTTCCGTGGATTCCGCCGCGATGCTCACCCCATGGCTATTATGGTAGGTGTAGTAGGTGCCCTCTCCGCCTTTTATCATGATAAGCTTAATATTAGTGATCCGCAGCATCGCATGTCGGCTGCCATTCGCTTAATTGCTAAAATGCCGACCATAGCGGCCATGTGCTATAAGTATTCCATTGGCCAACCCTTTATGTACCCGCAAAATCATCTAAATTATACAGAAAACTTTTTACACATGATGTTTGGTACGCCTTGTGATAACAAACAACCCAGTGCAACCCTAGCCCGCGCTTTAGACCGTATTTTTATTTTACATGCCGATCATGAACAAAATGCCTCTACCTCAACGGTGCGTTTAGCCGGTTCTACGGGCGCCAACCCTTATGCCTGCGTTTCCGCTGGCATCGGTGCATTATGGGGACCTGCGCACGGTGGCGCCAATGAAGCTTGTTTAACCATGCTGCATGAAATTGGCGATGTTAAAAATATCGATACGTATATCAAACGGGCAAAAGATAAAAATGATCCTTTCCGTTTGATGGGTTTTGGCCATCGCGTATATAAAAACTATGACCCACGTGCCAAGGTGATGCGCGAAACCTGCTATGAAGTATTAAATGAGTTAGGCTTACAAAATGATCCTATTTTCAAACTGGCGATGAAGCTTGAGAAAATTGCTTTAGAAGATGAATACTTTGTTGAGAAAAAACTTTATCCTAACGTCGACTTTTACTCCGGGATTACCTTAAGTGCGCTTGGCATTCCCATCAATATGTTTACCGTTATTTTTGCCTTAGCAAGAACGGTGGGTTGGCTATCGCAATGGAACGAAATGTTAAGCAGTCCCGATCACAAGTTAGGCCGTCCTCGTCAACTTTATACCGGCCATACCGATCGCAATTTTGTTGATATTGATAAACGCTAAGTCATACAGAGCTTAAGGATACTTTGGCAAAGTATCCTTAAACGAATAAAAAATTAGACTACAGTAATTTCTCATTGCAGCATTTAAGTATAACTTACCGTGAGCAATCTAAATCAATAATTATTGTATCAAGCTTTGCAATGCATAATATTAGCAGCATACTTATAGGCTTCATGATGACTGGTATGAGGAAGTATAGTAAGCTGTGAATGATAGGGTACTAAAAAAGCCTGTAGTTTATCATTATCTATCAATACATCGCCATCTGCCAAGATATAATGCCCTTGCCCAGCTAAATGGGTTACGAATTGGTGAATATTTTCTTGAGTTTCGGGTCTAGTACATAAATTTAAAAGATTGTTAAAATAGTTAAGATTACTTACATAATAACGCCTGCCAAATAAATAATCGCGCTTGCACTGCTCATAATCTGAACTATTTACACAAGAATCAACGGTTAACCCTTCCCAAGCTATGCTGGGTAAAATATCCATTAATAAGCGCTCTAGCTTGCTTACTTGCAAATAACAAAAATTAGGTACCAATAAATTTATGGTTAAGTTATTAAAACAACGTGGGCATTCGGCATAAGCGTTAGCTAACCAAACTGCTCCCGAAGAGTGAGTAATAATGCCTTGTTTTACCTTATATTGTTTCAATAACTTAATGATTTCTTGGGATGGTTCATGCCCTGGTTGGGCAAGTTTAGTGCTCAAATTGTGATTTGCCAGGCTAACTGCTAAAATCCGTTGATTAGGACAATGATTAACAATATTTTTCCACATTCTAGCATCTAACGAAGCGCCGTGCAGTAAAAGCCAATCAATTTGTCTACTGGCAGGCGGCTGGTTAGTCAAATACTTAGGTCCTGGAAAATCTCCTCGTATCCAAGCGTAGCTATAAAGTACTCGTGATAAAGCCATGTAACCTAAGTAAATTAGTATTATAATGGCAGCCAAATATAAACTAATTTTACTAAGTTTTATCTTACTCAATCTTTAATCCCATTGAATTCAAATAGCCTAAAATATTTTCGCCCCTTATTAAGCTAACAACTCATTAATCCAGCAAAAAATCGGTCCAAACCGGGGTATGATCGGAAGGGCGTTCCCACTTACGTGGCTGTTTATCAATACCGGCTGCTTGGCAATATTTGGCCAACTCGCCAGAAGCTAAAATATGATCAATACGCAAACCCAAATTACGTCTAAAAGCCGCGGCACGGTAATCCCACCAGCTAAAACTTTCCTCGGGTTGCTCAAATAACCGGAAGGTATCTTTAAAACCTAAATTTAATAATTGCTGAAAAACTTCTCTTTCAGGCTGGCTAAATAATACCCTGTTTTGCCAAGCCATAGGATCGTGTACATCTTGTTCTGCAGGCGCTATATTAAAATCGCCCAATATTATAATCCTTGAATACCGCTGAAGTTGTTGCTGTAAATAATTTTGCAGGGCTTTAAGCCACAATAGTTTATACTGATATTTTTCCGAAGTTAAACTTTCACCATTGGGTATGTAAAGATTAATAATTCTTATACCGCCGCAAGTAGCAGCAAGCACCCGGCGCTGAGGATCTACCCATCCTGGAAGCTCGGCATCAATATCAGCCAACGGCTGCTTTGCCAATATAGCAACCCCATTATAGGTTTTTTGACCTGAAAAAATCGCATGGTAACCCAACTGCTCAAATGGCTCAACAGGAAAGTTAGCATCAATCAGCTTAATTTCTTGTAAAGCTAAAACGCTAGGTTCATGCTCGGTTAACCACTGTAAAACATGGCTTAAGCGGATTTTTAGTGAGTTGACATTCCAACTTGCAACTTTAAACATAGCCGAAGATTATATATACTCACTGTAGTTTAGCAAGCATAAGGTATAAAAAATGCAAAAACTTCGGACTGCTGTTATTGGCACTGGCTATTTAGGTAAGTTTCACGTTGATAAATTGGCAAATTTACCGGAATCAACTTTAGTTGCTGTTTGTGATATCAATAGCAAGCAATGCCAAGCTTTGGCAGAAAAATATAAAGTAAAAGCCGTGGCGGATTATCGGGAATTAATTGGTCAGGTAGATGCCGTCAGCATTGTGGTACCCACCTTTCTTCATTATGAAATTGCAAAGTTTTTTCTTGAAAAACAGGTTCATGTTTTACTTGAAAAACCTATTACTAATACGCTAGCCGAGGCCGATCAATTAATTCAAATTGCTAAGCAAAACCAACGTGTATTGCAGATAGGCCATTTAGAACGGTTTAATAGCACCGTCATTGCTTTACAAGGTGTATTAAATAAACCTCGCTTCATCGAATCTCATCGGCTTGCTCCTTTTAATCCACGAGGGACAGACGTTAATGTTATCTTAGATTTAATGATCCATGATATCGATATCATTCAAACTATTGTTAAATCACCGATCAAAAATATTGAGGCCAGCGGTGCCAAGGTTTTATCTAATCACCTTGATATTGCTAACGCCCGCATTCGCTTCACCAACGGTTGTGTCGCTAATGTGACTGCAAGCCGAGTGAGTATAAAATCCGAGCGCAAAATGCGAATTTTTCAAGATGACGCCTATGTTTCAACCGATTTTCAGCACAAAAAACTCAGTATTTATCAGAAGATTCAAGATCCTAAACACGCCGATGCCGAGAAGATTATTCATGAGGAACGTAGCTTTGAACAAAGCGATGCTCTCCTTGCCGAAATTTCGGCTTTTTTAAAGGCTATTGCTCAAGGAACGCCGCCACTAGTCACCGCAGAGGATGGCCGTAATGCCTTAGCAACGGCTATTGCAATTACGGAATTGGTTGAAAAAGAACTAGCAGAAATACAGGGGGTTACTAACGTATGAACCCTACTCAGGCTAAACGAATCTTGATTGTAGCCGGTGAGGCATCCGGTGATCTACACGGTGCGAAATTGGTTAGAGAAATACGGCAAGATAATCCTCTGTGTTCGTTTGTTGGCATAGGAGGTACTCAGCTAGCGGCCGCAGGAATGGAGATTATTGTTAACTCCGATCAATTGGCTGTGGTTGGGCTTAGTGAAGTTCTAGCGCATTTATCGGTCATTCTTGGCGCATTAAAAGAAGTCAAACAGGCCATGCTTAATCAACGTCCCGATCTGGTTATTTTAATTGATTTTCCCGATTTCAATTTTAGGGTAGCTAAAACAGCAAAAAAATTAGGTATTAAAGTTCTGTATTATATCAGCCCGCAACTATGGGCTTGGCGGTCGGGTAGAATAAAAACGATTAAACGCTATGTTGATCATATGGCTGTAGTTTTTCCATTTGAAGTTAGTTTATATCAAAGTAAACACGTTCCAGTCACTTTTGTGGGACACCCCTTAACAAATTCAGTTGCGAGTACCTTATCGATTTCTGATGCGCGGCAAGCCTTTAATTTGCAACCCCATCAATATAGCATAGCTTTAATACCGGGCAGCCGCAAAGCCGAAATCCATCGACTTTTGCCGGTCATGTTAGCAACTGCTAAGCTGCTCAAAATGAAATATCCTGACATTCAATTTATTTTACCTATAGCACCCTCCATTGCAGAGGATATGCTAGAACCCTATTTAGCCCAGCTTGACTTTGAGATTAAAGTAGTCAAACAGCGCATCTATGATGTCATGCAAGCTTGTAATGCTGCCATTACCGCCTCGGGTACCGTAACCTTAGAAGCGGCTTTAATGGAACTACCTATAGTGGTGATTTATAAGATTTCCTGGTTTAGCTACCAACTGGCTAAATTATTAATTAATATACCCTATATCAGTTTAACCAATATTGTTGCCGAACAAAGAGTTGTTCCTGAACTCATTCAAGCAGCAGCGAATCCAGAAAAAATTGCCGGTGAAATTGATAAGATCTTACAAGATACGAGCTATGCGTTAAGAATAAAAGCCGAGCTAGCTAAAATAAAGGCTAAATTATTGTCTAATGCTGGTGAACAATCGATAGCCAAATTAGCTTTAACTATGCTGGATTAAAATTCTATACGATTAGCAAAATTAATGAGCTTATCGTTTTAGAGCTATAGCAAGGCCAGTTTATCACCTGTTGGTCGAAATTTTTTATTAGAAAGTGAGTGGCAGATGCGTGGGAACCCACCACGCACGCAGCTTGCGAGTATGTGGGGGTAACACAGTTGACAGGACGGCGGCGCCGAGCCCCAAGTCATTTTTATAGAAAAAATTTCGACCAACAGGAGTTATGCTTAAACTAATCCCGTCTTAATTTATCAGACATCGCAACGGGGGTCGGGTATTTTGCTACAACCCAATAGGATGAAACCATAAAGGTTAAAATAGTAGCGGCTTGAATTAAATAAGAAGCATTATCACTCATCAAAGTCTTGCCAGGCGACGCGCCACTAGCCAAATAGGCTACTAGTAGCGAGAATTCACTAGCCTGCCCTAGCCGCACTCCAGCCTCCATGGCAACCGGTTTTGGCTCTTTTACCCAAATAAGTAAATAGTTAAACACCAAGGGTTTAATGACCAACATTAAACCCGCCAGCAATAATGCCGGTACAATAATATTAGGTAAATAATCTAAATTAAAATTAGCGCCTATGGAAAAGAAAAACATTACTAGGAAAAAATCCCGCAAGGGTTTTAAACTTTCAGCGATATAAAGTGCAATAGGACTTGCGGCAATTGAAACCCCACCAATAAATGCCCCAATTTCATGTGATAAGCCAAAGGCACCCGCTAATTCGGCCAGGCCTAAACACCAGCCTATGGAAAGCAAGAAAATATATTCTTGGATACGATCGAAGCGAGCAAATAATTTTACCAGTACATAACGTTCAAATAAGATGGCTATAGTAATCAGTAAGGGTAATGAAATGGATATAAACCCGATTTTAAGCAAACTGATCCCACCCGAACTAGCCCCCTGCAGAAAAATTAACACGATAATGGCCAGTAAATCCTGCAATAATAGTACGCTTATCATGACCTCACCGGTATGGCGATGATGCAAGATAGTCGTTGGCAAGAGCTTTAATCCAATAATGGTGCTAGAAAACATCATAGCAGCACCAATAATTAAACTTTCTTGATTAGCAAAGCCAAAAGCTTTACCAATACCATAACCTAAGGCCGTGAAGACTAACGAGCTAGTAACTGCCACAATGGTCGTTTTGCGGAACATTTGAATCAATTTTTGGGGAGGTAAGTGTAGTCCCAGCAAAAACAAGAGGAAGATAATACCCACATCGCCAATTTGCCTTACTATGGCGGCATTGCCCACTAATTTGAACCCCCAGGGTCCTAATACCGCCCCGAGTAAAATATAGGCCACCAAGAGGGATTGACGGGTAAACAGCACTAATGTGGCTACAACGGCAGCCCCACTAAAGATTAAAAATATAGAAAAAACGATATCGGTATGCATGTGCATTAATGTAACTGGATTAGCCGCTATCAGCAACTATTTAATTCAGTTAAATGAATAAAAATAACCCCTTATTAAAAATTACAGTTTTATTTACAATAAAATCAACCCAAATAATGCAAAAATTAAGCACTATTTAGCGTAATTATCAGGCTTTACCTAAGCGGTGATTTCTGCCAATTCCTCTACTTGCAATTGGGCTAAAAATTCGCGCAGGGCTACTTTTATTTCTGGATGCTTTAAGGCATAAACGATATTAGCCTGCATATATTCTAGCTTGCTGCCGCAATCATAACGGGTACCATCGAATTGGAAGGCATGCACAGGCTTAGAAGCCAATAACATGGCTATCGCGTCGGTTAGCTGAATTTCTCCACCACTGCCGGGCTTAATTTGCTCGAGGCAGTTAAATATTTCTGGGGTTAAAATATAACGGCCTATAGCAGCCAAATTTGAAGGGGCCTGCTCGGCATTTGGTTTTTCTACAATGTTAAATATCCGTGACAGTTTATGGGTATTATCCTTAATATCTACTATCCCATATTTATGCACCTCGGACATAGTCACTTGCTGAACGGCTATGGTACTTGTTGGATTAGTTTGGAAAGTCGCTACCATCTGCTCCAAACAAGTTGAACTATTACCATCGATTAAGTCGTCGGCTAATACGACTGCGAAGGGTTCATTGCCGACAATATGGCGCGCACATAAAACGGCGTGGCCTAGGCCTAAAGCTTCGTGTTGCCGCACATAACTACAACTAATGCCCTTAGGTAAAATATTTTTAACAATCTCCAGCACATCATATTTACCCCGTTGGGATAATTTGGTTTCCAGCTCAAAATTTGAATCAAAATGATCTTCTATTGCTCTCTTGCCATAGCTTGTTACAAAAATCATTTCCGTGATTCCCGCCGCGACGGCTTCCTCAACGGCATATTGAATCAAGGGCTTATCAACAATAGGCAACATTTCTTTTGGATTGGCTTTAGTAGCAGGCAAAAAGCGAGTTCCCATTCCCGCCACAGGAAAAACTGCTTTTTTTATTGGATATTTCATAATTTTTCTCCATGCCCGATACCAAAATACTTTATACCAAGCTGCCGTAATAAAGAGGCTTCAAAGAGATTACGCCCGTCAAAAATCACGGGATGAGCCAAGTGCTCTTTGATTTGGCTTGGTGCAAAAGCGCGAAACTCTGCCCATTCGGTTACGATAGCTAAACCATCGGCGTTTTGTAGAGCTTCATGGGCTGTTTGACACAAATTAAACCCCGGTGTTTCTCCAAATAGCTGCTTGGTTTCCGGCATGGCAATGGGATCATAGGCCTGTACTCTTACACCCGCGGCTAGTAGTGACTTAATCAGCTCAAGACTCGCTGCTTCACGAATATCATTGGTATTAGGCTTAAATGCCAAACCCCAAACAGCAATTATTTTTTGCTGCAGTTGATTATTAAAATAACGCTTAATTTTATTAAATAAGACTTGCTTTTGTTTTAGGTTAACCTGATCTACGGCTTGTAGTAAAATCGCCTCATACCCTACCTCTTTAGCGGTAGCGTATAATGCCTTAACATCTTTTGGAAAACAGGATCCGCCATAACCACAGCCAGGATTAATAAAGTACGGACCGATTCTAAGATCTAAGCTGATTCCCTTCTTAATTAATTCAATATCGGCACCTACCCGTTCGGCAATTTGACTGACTTCGTTCATAAAGCTTATTTTAGTGGCCAACATGGCATTCGCCGCATATTTGGTAAGCTCGGCTGAACAGGTGTCCATACTAATAAATGCATACCCTTGCTCTATAAAAGGTGAATATAATTCTTGCATCATCGTTACGGCCTTAGCATCGTTGGCGCCGATCACGATTCTATCCGGCTTCATAAAATCTTGAATAGCCGAGCCTTCCTATAAAAATTCGGGATTAGAAACTACGGAATAGTTAAAGGGTTTATTCAATTGGTTAGCAGTTTCTTGAATGATTAAGTTAACCTGGTCGGCCGTATTCACAGGCACCGTTGATTTATTAATAACCAGGCAATAATCCTTACGATGTTCGCCTATAGTTTTAGCCACGTTAAAAACATATTGCAGATCGGCTGAACCGTCTTGTTTTGAAGGGGTTCCTACCGCAATAAATTGATAGAGACCAAATTCAACCGCTGCAGCAATATCGGTAGTAAAACGTAGCTTTTGTTTAGCGATAGAATCCGTAATTAGCTCTTCTAGCCCAGGCTCATAAATGGGCACCCGGCCATTGCTTAACTCGGCAATTTTATCAGCATTAACATCGGCGCAAAGCACTTGATAGCCAAGTTTTGCAAAACAAGCAGCAGTGACTAAACCAACATAGCCTGCTCCATATACTGTTATATTTAATTTTTTTGTGTAAGTTTCCATAATTGGCGATTAATGATTAAATAACTAATAAATAAGGTGATAAACCCCGTAAACATAAAACCTTCATGTATTTTGTAGTAGGAACCAAATACGGCTACTAGCCCGCATAATCCCGTTAAAGTGTACATAACCATACACACTTTTAGCGGATCTTTTAAGTAATATAATAATAAGTGATGGATATGATTACGATCGGCTTTAAACGGTGAGCAGCGCTGAAAAATACGACGCAAGACTACGCCTACCACATCATAAAGAGGCAATGAGACTAACCAAAGCATGTCCGCCGGCCTCACAGCCGCCTGCTTATTTTGAGATAAGCTAATTAAAAACCAAACCAGGATAAACCCTATTAACATGCTACCTGCATCACCTAAAAATACACTGGCTTGTTTATGCTTATTGAGCGGAAAATTAAAACACAAAAAGCTAAGCAAGCTGCTTACAAATACAAGAAGAATAATTAAGCTATAAATCTCACCCCCGCGGAAGGCAAAATAGCATAGAAAACCCATAGTAATAAGTCCCATGCCACTTGCTAGGCCGTCTATTCCATCAATCATATTATAAGCATTAATAATACCAACGACCGCTATAACAGTAATGGGAAGAGAGCCATAGCCCAACTCCAACGGTTTAATAAATAAAATATTTCCTAACGAATGCAACTGGTTGTGTCCCCAAGCAATGGTTAGAATACTGGCAACAATTTGAGCTAGTAACTTTGCTCGTGGAGATAATTCATGGAAATCATCTAGAATTCCTATGAAAACTAACATGGCAGAAACAGCGATAAGGCCACGAAAATCTGCTAGAGAAATATCTACGGTAAGTAAAGCAAAACAAAATCCTAAAAAAATAGCTACCCCGCCAATAAGCGGCACTTCGCTAGTATGAAATTTACGCTCGCTGGGAAGATCAATTAACCCTATCCGCTTAGCTAAAGGTGTTAGTAACCATATGCTAATCGCACAAATTAAAAAAGCGATGATATTAGGGTAAAGTGTCAACATGAATCTTCAAAATTTAAAATGCCGTACATATTACCATAAGATTCACTTTCTACAAACACCTGCAAGTTTATGGTAGGAATTGTAAAAGTATCAATGCGAATCTTTAATGGGTAAATTACTCAGCTCCGTTAACACCTTCTCAGACATTTTAATTTTACGCTGGAGACGGATATTATCGCCTTTTAACCTGAGGTAAGTTAGCAAATTGAACAATAGTCCCAAGCCAACACCCAACGCCAAGGTCATCACCAATAATAAGGATAAAGGAATATGCTTAGTATCAAAGTAATAATTAATGGTAACCCTATCGGCATTCAAACAAGCAAAGCTAATACCTAATAATGCAATCAACAGCAGAAAAATATAAGTTAAGAGCCGCATTTTTAAACTTTCCCTTGCTAAGAACCAATATCAGACTGGTTATAAAAATATGTCCCCCGTAGGGGACATATTAAAGACTTAGTTTAGGTCTCTTTATTACTCAACTGTTCTTTCATAAGATCACCGAGTG
>JAQSXL010000205.1 GCA_029256685.1 Gammaproteobacteria bacterium
CGTGCAAAAGCAGTTTTAATACTTGCCCTAACATTTGTTAGGGCAAGTATTTTGATTATCTTAACTGAAGATTATTGTTGGCTTGTTGGGTATTAGTTTGAATAGAATTTAGTAATCTTAATCCACTCTTTGCAATGGTATTATGGGGATCCATATCTAATGCCCTTTGATAGTATCCTCTCGCCAAATCATAATCTTTAATATAACCATACACGCCGTTGATGAAAGCCTTAGCTAAATTGTTGTGGGCTTGTACTATAGTGCCCTTAGCAACAAATTTAACCAGAGTATTTAACTCATTTTTTTTACCTTTCTCTTCAAATCCATAGAGTTTATCTAACAGTCTCTGAGAGTTTTTGATTATTTCTTCCTCATAATTAGAAGTTAAAATTTTATACTCATAACCTTTTAGTTTGTTTTCTAAAGGCGTTAGTTGCTGAAAAAAGTTTTGAGTTGGCATAATAATTATTCCTCTATGTAAAACATAAATTAATAAAACCTTCGGGCCTGTTGAAAAAACTTGATTCAAATTAAAATATTATCAAGTTAATGTCTTGCGAGGAAGATAATTTATGCAAGGCACCCTCACTTTTATTGGTTAACCTGGATACCGGTTTGATGCAAATTTTACTAGAATTGCACAGTAAAGAAACGCTGGTAATCAATAGGATCTGGCACAATTTCACCCGCGAGTCCGCCCTGTATAATGCGGTTTAAAGAGGGAAGGTTACCGGGTCATTGACATTAAGCAACCCTTACCGGCTACCGACAGCTTAATTGCAGCCATCGCTTACTTAATGAACGGCTGAAAATAATAATGGGGCCATAAGCCCCATTATTATGCAGGATTTTGTAACGTGTAGGTGAAACCGCAAGTTTGACAGCTTATCTTTCCTTAACTACCGCCTTTGCTTTCCTTAGCCATCTCATCCTGAGACTTAACTTGTAGCGTTAGCATACATCCGTGTATGCTTTGCGGCATCCTTGCCGACTCGATATTTGTAATAGTAACGCATTCCAATAAAAGTTATTAGACGTCTTACTCGTAAAGTCTTGTAAGCTTTTTGCCATAAATTTTGAACAATTGATATCCTTCCTACTAATAAATCTTCCATTGCCAGGGCATAGGGGTATAAGCCAACCTTGTTTTTCAAGGATGAAAAACTATAGAGCGTACAAGGAGGTATTCACTGGCAATGGAAGATTATTTAATGTAAATGGTATGATAATCCACTAAGCCTATAGGTTTTCACTTTCTTACACAAAAATTCAAGCTCGGTATTTCAAAAGCGCGAAACTGGTGTTAATATTTTAGTCACTTTGAATATTGCAATTTACACAAAGGATAGGGTATAGATAATGGGATACCAAACAATAGCACAGCAGCTGCGATCTAAAAGACCGGCCACTAATCCTTATCAAAAATCCATGCAAGATGTTACGCGAGATATCAATTGCGCTCAATCATATTTTAATGAGCAGCTATTTAAGCTTGAACCTAACAATTCATTTGAGGTCATTCTCGCCAAGGCAGGTATAACAGATCCTTTACTCAAAACGTATTTACAGGAAGAAGCGCATCAAAATGGTTTCTTAAATATAGCCTCGGGTATTTTAGTCACGCTACCCCCTCACAAAGGTTATTCTTGCAACCCGGAAATAAAGCGTTACCATTTTACTACCATAGCCGAAAACGAAATTACCTATACGGAAGAATTTGCTATTTTTATTGCCCAATCAATGGATATGGCAGATGAATTATCGGTAAAAGCGACTATGGCTGAGATTGAAAAAGCTAAAGGTGATCTTCAGGCTTTTTTGAAGGTAAGCGCCGGAGTATCTCCCGAAATTGTAAATGCAGCCGAACAAGATCTTGCTATTTTCTTAGACCCAAAAGCAAATGAAAGCAAAGTTGCTGAAGCATATAATAGACTTGAGCGTGGTGTATCAAATAATGAGCTAACTATTCTAAAGCCGTTAATCTATGGAAAAGCGAGTTACTCAATCAAATCAAAAGAAAATGCATCAGGAGAACAGGTTATTAAACATAGCTTGAAACAAGCGATCATAAAGCCTGAATCTGATTTAGGAGCAAATCTAATAAGCGATGAGCCTTTGCTAAAAGATGAACCTTTGCTTATGGAAAAGCTTATAACTAAAATTAAAGATTCTATTAATTCGCTTGTAACAAAATTTAACAACTGGATATATGGACAAAATGAACCAACAGCTTCGCATACGCCAAGTGAAAACACCTTAGTTCCATAGTCTAATTCAAGCTAATTTAATAGCCAAACATCCTTGTAAGGCTGTTGCTGTATCCAATAGCTATTAAATGCTAATTAGGCTTATGAAGGCTGTTTAATTTTAACAATATATGCAATCACCAAACCCGCTAGCAACCAATTAATAACTTGGCCAAACATCACGGCAAAATGATAACCCCAAACATGGTGCCACCAAATAGGATAAAGGCCTTCCATTGACACGGTCGCAAAAATCCCGGTGAGCGTAACAAAAAGCCAACGTTTTGCAAAAGTCTGCAACCCATTATGAGTCATGGCCACGAGTACCGCCATCAATAAGGCACAAATAAATGCGTGCACCCATCCCTCAAACATAACTTTATTATTGAGTGGATCAACACCTTCAGCACGGTAAAAAATTTGGGCTATGGGACCTGTTTTATGCTTTTCGTTAAAATGCTCATCAGACATATCGTTAGGCGGAAATGGCAACACATAAACCCCACTAGCGGGTAACTCTCTAGCCAAGACGGCTAAGGCACTATCCTCATTAGGGGCAGCTTTAAAGCCATGGATAGAAGTAGGTAAAGCCATCCAGTAAAAGGTGCCCCAGATCATCATAATGAGCGAGGCAATAAATCCTGCTAATAATACACGACCCATAATATTGCTCCTTTAAATAAAATAGCTAACGACTCTAATTTATCACAGCTCTGAATCATCACCAATTTTTACTGGTTAACTTAAGCAATTATGAATAGCGTTAGTGATGGTTTTTGCCAACAGCTTTACTTGTTGTGGTTTCAACAATTGGCGTTCCTCTATGGGATTAACAATAACGCCTGCTTCAATCAAAATTGCGGGGGACTGGGCCTTTTTAAGCACGGCTAAATTATCGTAACGATGAATACCGTATTGAGCATCAAGCAGCGGGCGATTTTCACCCGGAATTGCCGTTGCATGATACAGTGAAGGTAATTTACCCGCGGCTTGTAATGCCTGGCCGATAGCTAGGGCACAACGTAAACTATCATGATAATACGGATTTTCAGTGGAAACAAAGACCGCATAACCTGAAAATTCGTGTTGTCGTCCTGCATCTTGCCAAGCTTGTTGGATTGAATCATGGTGAATAGAAACGAACAAATTAGCCTTATCGGTATGCCTGACACGGTTTAATAAAAAATCCATTTTACCATCTTCACCCATTCTAATAACTTGGTGCCCTGCTTGGGTTAGATTATCGGCAATAAGTTTCGCTAGACGTTGGTTGAAACTAAACTCAGTTTTACCGCTGGCACTTAGCGCACCATAGTGAGCCAACGAATGCCCCGTATCAATCACTATAACCTGTGCCTTTAATGGTGACGCGGGACTGAGTATAATTAAAGAAAAAACAAACCAGAACCAACGCATGAGATCTCTCTAACTTTTACGGCAAATATGACTAGCTAAATAGCCCACATAAAACGATGATATATTAAACTT
>JAQSXL010000048.1 GCA_029256685.1 Gammaproteobacteria bacterium
CTATTTATCGCCATTGTCATTACTCCAAATTGAATAAACAACTTGGTAGTTTGGCAGCTTAAGTTAGATAGGCCTAGGTGTGGTTGGCCGTACGGATACATTCAATTTAACAAGCTATCCCCTGTATAAGATTTTTTTACTCTGGCTTAATAATTTTACGTCGGCCAGAGGCATGCCTTGCACGCAGTTCAATATCAATGTATTTATCGGTGATGGCGCTTGAACCATGGCCGGCGTCATCGCGTACGTGTTCACGTGGACGATGTTTGACATCATCTGAAATACCCGTATGGCGTAACCAATGTACCGTGGCTGCCTTAAGCTGTTCGGCATCTTCCAAAAAGCCATCTCGGATCAGGCGTTCAATCGCTTCGTTAAAACAGATTTGCACTATGCTCCGAATTTGCCGAGTGCTGGTGAGAGGTTTGCGGGTTTTCGTGTTAATAATTAGCGCAGTAGTTTCTCCGGTGGTTGGCAACAAAGATAGCCCAAAGCTGCGGCGGTAGCGTTTTAAAGCCTGTAACATAGCATCACTCACCGTAATAAGCCGCTCTTTATTACCTTTACCTACCGTAATAAACCACCAATTATCATCGGAATCTTTATAAAAATGCCCCATTTGCGGTTGCCAACGGGCAGAGCTCGCAAGCTCTGAAATACGCAAATACATGCCGTATAAGGCATTCATGATAAATAAAGTTCGCTCGTGTATTTCGGGTTGCTGGCTAGCCAGTAATTCGGCGGTTTCAATGACATAAGCCCATTGCAATTCGCTTAATCTGCGGATCACGGATTGAGTCTGCTGTTTGCGAATAAATTTACTTTTTTGGCGCATTTGAGTAACGGGATTGATCGCAGCATAGTCTTCTTGGATCAAATAGTTAAAAAAACTGCTTAAAATGGCAAAGATGGCTTGAACGGCTTTTTGCGATAGGCTGTAATTTTTGGGGCTAGGGGTTTCACCTTTACGATGGGCAATTTTAGAAACGGTTGCTACAAAAGGCCGCCAATTTGGATTGATAATCCGAGAACCACTTTGCTCAATAAAACGGGCAACGTTCTTAGTTCCAATCCAAGTAATCGGTGGTTTTTGACAAAATTCAATAAAATCCTCAATGTCATGACGGCGCAAATCTTTAACTGATTTTTGCGCAATAAGCCAACTCCAATGTAATAAACGCTCTATTTCTCGGCGGTAGGCATTGAAAGTTGCTTCGCTACCGCGATAACTATAAATAAACTCGATAGCGTAGTGGTAATCTTCCTCTATCCTATTATTTGCTATTTCACTACGGTTATATTTTGCTTGTTTTCTAAGCGTGGACAAGTGTTCAATGGTGTCAAATAATGGCGTAGGCGATGATTTAACACTCATTTTTTAATTAGCTGTTTGTTTAATAGCTATTACTTTATCGGCATCGAAGCGGTAGCTATGATGACAAAACTCACAAGTAACCGTTATCTCTTTATAAATACCGAGTAGTTCATCGATGTCAGCTTGCTCAAGGGTGCGAATTGCATTGGCCGAGCGCTCTTCAGTACAGGTACAGCGAAAAACAACGGGTTCGGGATCATAAACAATGACATCTTCATCGGGGAATAGGCGATTGAGGATCGTTTCATTATCGAGATTGAGTAATTCATGTGTATAGAGTTGCTTAAGCTGTGTTTCTAAGTCGGCCCAGTTGTCAGCGTCAGCGGTGTCGAAGAGGTGATTAGGGAGTTTTTGTAATAATAAACCAGCGGCAGCATGTTGGTCGGCTGCAAGCACTATTAAAGTTGATAATTGTTCGGATTGATCAAAATAAGTTTCAACTGCTTTTGCAAGTTCATTGGTCTCAAGTTGCACAATGCCTTGATAACGTTCCCCTTCATCCGGTGCAATGGTAATGGCTAAAGTACCGCCTTCCAAGGCATCGCTAAAATCTTCCTCATCTTCGCGCCATTTAGCCACCCCTCTAATGTGAAGCTGTTGATTACAATGCGCTACCAATAATTCAAGTGGACCTTGATTTTGTAGCTGCATTATTAGTGTACCCTGAAATTTTATCGTGGAAGTCAATAAAGCAGAGGTCACTAAGGTTTCACCCAGCAGATGAGCTATGGTTTCTGGATAATGTTGTTGGGAGATAATGGTTAAATAACTTTGTTGTAATTTTACCAAAACACCCCGGACATGGGCACGGTTAATGAGGAAGCGTTGTAATGAGTCAGGTGTATTATTCATGTATTTACCATTTTAATTTGCCATATGTTGCATATTATAGTCTGTCTTAAAGAATAAAAAGATTATTTTTAGCCATTTTTAATAAAACATTCATATTTCTAAAATATAATAGCGGTTTATACAAGGAATATCAGTGTTACAAAGGTGTTTAGGTACCTAAGCATCACCCGCTTAAAAGAGTAGATAACCTATGCATAGGTACTTATATCAATTCCCTGGCTCTTATGGCAGCTTATTTAAAAGAATGGGTATTACCATGTTTCAGGTGGCTAGAAAAAGATAATCCAGGTAAACTATTATGCATTAAATTTATACCAATGGCGACTTCATGGCACTTATTAATTTTCGTAATATAAAACTCAACTATGGCACCACAAATCTTTTCAACGATGTTAATCTAAGCCTTGAGAAAGGTGAGCGTATCTGCTTAGTGGGCCGCAATGGCGCAGGCAAATCAACTTTACTGAAGGTATTAACCGGTGAGGTAGCTGTTGATGCCGGCTTAATAGAGCGTCAACAAGGCATATGTGTCGCAAGGCTTGAGCAAGAAGTGCCTATTGATTTAGCTGGAAAAGTCTATGATATTGTGGCAGAAGGTGCCGCCGGCTATCTTTATCTAAAGGAATATCAACAACTCTCTAATGAAATACAGACCAGGGATGAGCCCGCCCTTTGGGATAGATTACATGAGTTACAACACCAGCTTGATACCAGCCAGGGTTGGCAGTTAGAACAAAAGACCCATGCCGTTATTTCCCGTTTAAGTTTAGACCCGGCAGCAGACTTTGAACAACTTTCGGGTGGTTTAAAGCGTAGAGCTCTATTAGCCAGGGCCTTAATACAAGAACCGGATATTTTATTACTGGATGAGCCTACCAATCACTTAGACATTGATTCTATTGCTTGGTTAGAAGAATTTTTAATCCGTGATGGTATTACCTTATTGTTTATTACTCACGATAGAATGTTTTTGCAAAAGTTAGCGACTCGGATTGTGGAGCTTGACCGGGGGCGACTGTTAGATTTCCCCGGTGATTTCGCTACCTATTTACAACGCAAAGAGGCTTTTTTAGAGGCGGAGGCCAGACAAGAGGCCTTATTTGACAAAAAATTGGCACAAGAAGAGGTATGGATCCGCCAAGGTATCAAAGCCAGGCGTACTCGCAATGAAGGTCGGGTAAGAGCCTTAGAAAAAATGCGGGAGAATTATCAGTCGCGCCGCCAACAAGTAGGGCGGGTTAATATTCAACTGCAAGAAGCCGATCGCTCGGGTAAATTGGTTATAGAGGCTCAGCAGGTAAGCTATGGTTATAATAATCAAGCTATCGTTAATCATTTTTCTACTAACCTTATGTTAGGGGATAAAATTGGGATTATCGGCCCCAATGGCGTGGGTAAAACGACTTTATTGCGCTTGCTGCTTGGCGATCTGCAACCTCAACAAGGCCAAATTCGGCAGGGGACTCGTTTGGAAGTTGCTTATTTTGATCAGTTGCGCTCCCAGTTAGATGATACTAAATCGGTATTAGAAAATGTGGCTGGTGGCAGTGATTCGGTGACTATTAACGGCAAAAGTAAACATATTATCAGCTATTTACAAGATTTCTTATTTACGCCGGAGCGAGCCCGTTGTCCCATCGGTTACTTATCGGGTGGTGAGCGTAACCGCTTATTATTAGCTAAGCTATTTACCAGACCATTTAACGTGTTGGTGATGGACGAACCTACCAATGATTTAGACGTAGAAACCTTAGAGTTATTGGAAGAAATTCTATTGGAATATCCGGGTACCTTATTGTTAGTCAGTCATGATAGAGCCTTTTTGAATAATGTGGTAACTAGCACCTTGGTGTTTGAGGGTAAGGGTAAGATTGCCGAATATGTGGGTGGGTATGATGATTGGTTAAGGCAACGCCCGGTACAAGTTGAACCCTTAAA
This sequence comes from Gammaproteobacteria bacterium, assembly GCA_029256685.1. Classification (GTDB taxonomy): domain Bacteria; phylum Pseudomonadota; class Gammaproteobacteria; order JAQSXL01; family JAQSXL01; genus JAQSXL01. The sequence continues at coordinate 4,166 of JAQSXL010000048.1, forward strand.
GCCCGTGCAAGAAAAAGTAAAAACAACTCCACAAGCCTTAGTGAGCGCGCGTAAATTAAGTTTCAAGGATAAAAGGGAACTTGAAGAATTACCCAAACGTTTAGAACAATTAGAAACCGAGCAGCAACAGCTTTTGCAGCAAATAGCCGATCCTAATTTTTATAAAAAATCCGCTGATGAAATTACTAAGGCGAATAACCGTTTAACCGAGCTAGAACAACAAGTAGCGGCTTTATATAAACGATGGGAAGAATTAGAAGCCTAAATTGCCAAAGATAGGTATTTTACCAGCAGGTCTAATACCTATCTCATTTTAGCCATTACTCAGCCTAAAAACTTCATGCCAACTTTAACAGCACCGGCTAGATTATTAAAGTTAATGCAGAGTATAGCTTTATTAAGAGCGGCTACTTTCCTTGTGTATGGCTTTTTCTTTAATAAAACACATGAGCAGAAATCCAATCAGTAAGTACAAAGGCAAAGGCAATAAAGCCAGGTGATAATCATGTAAACTGAAGGCCTGGATGCCATTAACAAGTTCACCTGTCCAGCTTAAATCTAAAAACTTACCAATCAAAGGTTCCGTGATCGAGCCTAGTATTGCATCACCCGTATTAATTAAAGCCACCACAGTAGCAGCTAAGGCAATATTGTTAAGATCTTTAGCTACAGCAAAAGCCAGCATAAAAGAACCCGCAGCAAAACCAAATAAGAACATCAAACAACCTAAAAATCCAATCGGCAATGCTGGGCAATAAATAATTAAGCTTAGGCTAATTGAGCAAAACAAAGCGCCCCATAACATAACCCGCTGCTTATTGCCGGCCCGCTCTGCAAGTAATCCAATTAATGGCCCACCAAAAGCCAGTCCAATAAAAATTAAAGAAATTAATGATGCAGCATCCGTTTGCGATAAATTATAAGCTTTTTCTATGAATGGATTACCCCATAGCCCGCCGAATACGGCAATAGGTGTGTAAATTAAGCCGCTATAAAATGTAAGCAGCCAATTTTTTTTGTTTTTGAGTACCTGCAATAATTCTTTTTTCGAAAATCCGGGACTGGATTTTTTGGTTTTTTGCACCCCTAAATTATCGGGTTTATCTTTAACCACGGCTAAAAATAATATACAAATTATAAACCCTAAAATTGCGCAGAACAGAATACTGTCACGCCAGCCCGCATATTTTACTACTATAGATAAAGGCGCTTGCCCAAATATAGCGCCTAACATAGCCGCTGTCGCTAATAATCCGCCTACAAAAGCAAACTGCTGCGGCTTAAACCAGACAGCCACCATTTTCATATAACTGACAGTGGCAAACGTTGCGCCAGCGCCCATTAGAGCTCTGGCAATACAAGCTACCAGTAAATTATCCGTATGCGAAAAGACATAAGCGCCTAAAGCACAACAAGCTATAGCGCCAGCCGTAAGATAACGTGGATTAAATCTATCGATTAAAATACCCGCGAACAATTGCATAATCAAATAGGCATAGTAAAAAGTAGCGGCAAGGTTACCCAAGCCTATACCACTCACATGGAATTCCTGCATCAACTGCACGGTCATAATACTTGGATAGACTTGTAGGATATATTTATAAAATAAAAAAGCGGAACATAAGGTAATAACAATCCATGGGTATACTGAAGAGGTTTCGGAATGAGTTAAATTATTATTTTGCTGCTTCATTTTAAATTAATAATCCTATTTCGGTTTTGGTGAAGTATCATAAACAGACTTTTATGAAAGGCGCAATTATTTTGCGATTTTTTTATGGCTCTCCAGCAGAAGCCTGTTCCATGCGGGTATAAAAACGTGGCATAAATCGTCGACAATACCCAATAATTCTTCTATGCTGAGCAGAGACTTTTTATAGTGGTTCACTAAATTGACAGTGCTAAAATTATGATGCCATCCCCCACAGATTTAAAATACTTTATAGAAATTGCCAACTATTTAAATATTTCACGTGCGGCAAAAAGTTTAGGGATCAGTCAACCTTCCTTAACGTTAGCGATACGTAGATTAGAAGATGCTATAGGAGAAATTATTTTTATCCGGCATAAACGAGGGGTGACCCTGACACCGACGGGTAAGAATTTATTAAGCTATGCGCGTCAGTTATTGCAACAGTGGGAAGCCATCAAAACCGAGGCTTTAGCCGCAACGCAAGAAATAGAAGGCTGTTTTACCTTGGGCTGCCATGTATCTGTTGCCTGTTATATGCTGCCGCATTTTTTGGGGGATTTATTAAAACCCTATCCAAAACTCGAGCTTAAGCTTAAACACGATTTATCGCGTAAAATCGCGGAGGAGGTCATTGATCTTAAGGTCGACATAGGGCTTGTGGTTAATCCGATTAGACATCCAAACCTGGTGATCAAAAAACTTTTTGACGATGAAATTACCTTATGGCATAGCCCTATCACGCATGCTATTCAAGATATCCATTCGGGCCAAGCCATTTTATTATGTGATCCTGATTTAGTTCAAACCCAGTTTATCTTAAAGAATCTCAAAAAAGCGGGTATTAGCTATCAGCGGCTGATAGCAACCAGTAGTCTTGAAGTCATTGTGGAATTAACGGCCCAGGGGAGTGGGGTCGGTATCTTGCCCGCACGCGTAGCCTTAAACCGACAGCTTATTCCTATTGCTAATGCGCCAAGTTATGCCGATGAAGTTTGCTTATTATATCGCGGTGAAAATCGACATATTAAGGCTATTGAACTCATCGGCGCCACTATTCAAAAAACCTTTAAAGAGCGGGTGTAAATCCTAAGTGCAAATGTTCAAACCCCGAAAAAGCCAGGCTATGATGTTTGCGTTTTGGCGCAGCATCTGGCATGAGATGTAAGTCAGGGAAACGCTCCAGCAATCCTGCTAAACAATAACGCATTTCAATCCGCGCTAATTTAGCCCCTAAACAATAATGCCCGCCAAAACCATAACTGAGATGCCTATTGTTTGGACGCGTTAAAATACATTGATTAGGTTCACTAAAGACCCGGGGATCACGATTGACCGCATGATTAGAAATAAAAATAACATCACCCGCTTTAATGGCTTGCTCGCCTATGAAGGTATCTTGCTTTGTTACCCTAAAGGTAAATGTGACGGCAGGATCAAGCCGGTTGAGCTCATCCAGTGCATCATCTAAATCGGCTTCTTTGCGCTGTAACATTTCCAATGCGCCGGGTGTGGTCATTAAGGTATAGAGATTATTACACAGCTGGTCGGTGGTCGTCACTTGGCCGGCCACTAACATCATGATGGCTTGTGAAACAATTTCCTCATCGGCTAAACCAAAGTGCTGTTGATTCTTAAGTAAGATGCTTAAAAAATCATCTTCTGGTTGTTCGCGGCGTTTTTTAATTAATCCGGTAAAATAGTGTTTCAAATTGGCTGCACTTTGATTAACCTCGATGCCGTCTTCATTTCGATATTGGGAGGCGCCACCAAAAAACTGGGTCATATTATTAGACCATTCATAGAAGGCTGGGCGCTCTTGTTCGGGAATATGAAAAAATTCGGCTAAGACGGTGGAGGGAATGATCTTGGCAAGATTTTCAACGATTTCAATCTGACCTTTGGTTAAACTTTGATCCAGTTGTTTAGCAATTTTTGCTTTAATCAAAGGCTCCAAGTTTTGTAAGGTTTGGGTAGTAAAACCATCGTAACAAATGCGCCTACGCGCCGTATGCTGGGGAGCATCACTCATGACCATCATTTTACTCACTACCGCAAAAAAATCTTGGATGAGACTTAAGTCCATATTCGGCATGCGGCTGATAAAAAAACTGGAGCGATCACAGGTAAAATCGTCGCTGGTTAAGATCTGTTTAGCATAATCATGGGAGGTGATTAGCCAAAATTTGCCGGGTTCCCACCAAAAGATATCGCCTTTATCTTGCATAAACTGCGCAAACTGTGCAGGCTCTAGAGTACATTTCATAGTAAGCAGGGAAACTTGAGTCATGGTAAATTCCTCTTATAAAACTTGGATGCGGCGCAAATGTCTGGGGGAAAACGCTTTGAAGGCATTGCGACCATGGATTAAGGCGTGATTATCCGCTATTAAAAAGTCATTTTCTTGCCAAGTATGGCTATAGCAATAGTGAGGCTGATAGCAACGTTCAGCCAGCCTATTAAAAAAATCGGCTGATTCGACTGGTGCAAGTTGCTCTACCGATGCTTCTACTGGATTTAATAGGGTGGCAGGTACCGGCTCGGCAAAGCGTAGAATCGTTTCATGGGTGACAGGATGTTGCTGTACCAAGGGAACTTGGATTGCACCCCCGTAATGCGCTAACTTTTCGGTTTTGTAATTTAAGCTATACGTTTGCCATTGTCGCCGTTCGGCGGCACTTGCTTGTTGCCATAATAGTTGGGTATTACAAAATATTGTTTCGCCGCCGCTGTCGGGTAATGGCGCTTGAATACAATGAAATAATAAAAAACTGGGTACTTGGTGAAATGCACCGTCCCAGTGAAAAGGCACGGGGCCATTGGTAAATAAATAATTTTTTGGCATTTCTTGTACCTGCATTTCCATCACCTGGCCAAAATCCCACTCTAATAAGGCGCCCATAGACTTAGCGTAATGAACCAAGTTAGCCTTCTCAAGAAAATTAAAGCCTCGCAGTAATACAATTTGATATTTTTCGGCCAATGATTTTAAATCAAGGCCGTTTAATTCGGTGATATCAACGTCTTGATTAGCCGCGATTTTGATACCATAGGGTTGTAACTGTTCTACCTGAAACTTGGCAGCAATTTTATCCATCAACATGTCTTTATCCTTGCATTACATAATGACTAAACTGTTCTTGCACAAATACGGGGGTTGCTTGCATTTTTTCTGCTTCTTGGCGTTTAACTAAGCGATAATCTTCCCCATTAAATAAGGCCACGCTATGCCACGGTGTCATCCATACATCCTCACTCTTCAACAGCATGATGCCGATTTTATCGGAATCATGTAGTTGCGGATGAATGGAGAGCCTAACCGCATCGGGAAAGCACTGCTCAATTAGCCGGCTCCACGCGTTGCTACGTAAGATAACTTGGTAAGCAATCTCTTTAGCTTGATTACGCACGCTATTTTTACTTGCATCAGGATAGAGAGGTAAGCGATCTTCATAAACAAAGCGATGGATGCCATTAAATTGCAATTTAGCCGCGGCATCTATTTTAATCCGCTGCTTTAGGCTGGTTAAACTTTCGCCAAAAGTTTGCATGAGATTGATGCGCATGGTATCGAACGCTAGGCCGGAAAAATAATTGTCTAAATCAAAAAATTGTATAAAAGTTAATCCGTCTTGTTTAACTAGCGAATTCATGCCATCCGCATAAGCGCTAACATGCTCGTTACGGACATTCAGTAAATCGTTAAAAACCCGTCCATCCGAGCAAATCAACATTTGCGCGCCTGGCACATAGAATTGACCAATTTTTTGACATAAATTATTTAAGAATTTTAAGGCAAGGCGCTCCCCCATATCCGGTAAATGGCTAGCGGTTTTAGTAGGATTGGGTGATTTAGCTGGAAATGCAGGTAAAACAAAGACAAGAGGCGCTTGTTTTTGAATTAAATTAAAAATTTTTTTAGCACAAGGACTGCTGGCAAATGAATCTTTAGCCGCTAAGTCAGGCGCAATCAGGCGTTGGTTTTCCGCCAATAAGTGCAGAATATTAGCGGTAATTTTGCAATCTAGTGAGTTAATTGTCTTCATGAACGCAAATTCTCCATAAAAAGTTAAGCAGTGTTTTATTGTAAAGATAGAGTTATGATAATTAAAATATGAATTAGTTATTTTTATACCATAAAAAACTTATGATAGAGTTCATGAGAATAGGGTGTAAATATAGAGAAATTGCTAGGTTTGTGGTCTCAATAACTGTTTTACCCTTATATAAGGATATGGAATAGTGATCTGTAGTTTTAACAAGAGTCAATAAATGAAGTCCTAATCCTAGGATATTATATTTTTGATAAAAGAGGGTTGTATAATAAATGAATAATAACTTAAAAAAAACAAACAAATTTACACCTATTGAAGGCCTAAGCGGCGGCCGGGAATTTGATACGAGTACTAAAGCATACGTCTATTTTAAGGGTTATTTGCCGATAGATCTGGCTATTAAAGATAGCGGTTTTATAGCCGGTCTTATGGAATTACGTAAGAAATATCCTATGAATCCCGCCCTGGTAAAACCGATGGTTGAGGTTGAAAAAATTTACCACAGCCGGCGGGAAGTGATCGATGCCATAGAAACAGCTTTGCAGCGCTTGCAGTGGACACTTGAGGGTAGAAATCTATATCCTAAATTATTAAATTTATTGGATAAACATGCACATATGTTTACTAAAAAGCGCTATCTTAAGAAAATATTTGCTGCATTAAGGGATAAAATTATTGAACAAAGTGAAAAACATCATACTTTATATCAAGATTATAATTATGGTAAGGAGTTTTTGAATAAAGTAAAACCTATACTTTGCATGGATAAGTTAGCAGAATTATCAGCAGAGCAATCTAATGAGTTTTTACCATCATTAAGCGATGCCATAGATAAGCTAATAGATAATCCTTTTATGAGCGATACCTTCGAAAAAGTGGCTTTTAAAAAAATAGTGTATGCTTATATTTATATCTTCATCAGGGTAATGAATTATGAGGACCAATGCGAGGCGGATATTGCTACCGGACTTACTAAAACAATTAATTATAGTTCCTATCTATTAAGCAACGATATCCAAGGCGTATTTAGTAAAACGCAACTTCATTATTGGCGTTCGCAGTGTTATGCAGAGCAAAAACAAATACAAAAAACTTTGGTAGATTTTAATGAGGCTACCAAAGAACCTGATAAGTTGGATGGAGATAGTTTCTGTAGCCTAGCGATAAGTTTATGAAGAGCGTCACATATGCTGGGCTATTAATAAGTTCACTTTTTGCGGCCCGAACCGCTTTTCTTGCCGCCGCCGGTATTTTTATTAACGGTGGCCCAAGCCCGTCTTTCCGCTTCGTCTTTACTAACGCCATGCTTTTCGTAGCCTTGTTCAATATGCTCGGCTTGGCGTTTTTGTTTGTCGGTGTACTTTGATTTGTCTCCACGTGGCATAGCACATCTCCTATGATGTTGTGAATACCTATATTATATGCTCTTAGACGGGGGGAATAAATTAAAATTAAGTGACTGCTTACTTGCAATCCATTTAAAATACCGTTATAAAGCGCATGTCATTAATAAGCGATGAAAATCTATGTTAAAAAAATTTCTACCTCAAGAAGATAACTTTTTTAAATTATTTAATGAAGCGGTTACTCAATTAGTCGATGTAACCAGAGCTCATCAGGCTATATTGGCAAATTTAGATAATCCTTCGCAGTATATTCAAGAAATACAAAAGATTGAGCGGGCAGGTGATAAAACCATTCGTGCTACCTTTCATTTATTACATAAAACTTTTATAACACCCTTTGATCGCTACGATATTCATAGGCTGGCCAGTAAACTGGATAACCTAGTAGATGCCATAACCAGTAATGCTTTGAACATCTCCTTTTATGAATTGAGGGTTTTGCCGGCTGAAATGACTATTATTGTTAATTCCAGCCACCGCTGTGCCAAAATGATTCAAACGGCCATCGGACAATTAAAATCTTTACAAAACACGGCTGAAATTTTAAAGGCCTGTGATGCAGTCAGCGATGTGAGAGCAACGGCGCAAGAGTTAATCTTAGCGGCTATCGGTAGACTTTTTAAAGACGAGAATGATATCAAGCAATTGCTGAAACTACGTGAAATTTATGATGGTCTAAAAGACATCATGATAGGCTACCAAGAGCTTGCTAATGTGGTGCGTACTATCGTATTGGAGTATGCCTAATGGAGGCTAGCTTAGTACTGATAGGTTTCATTATAGTATTGGCTTTAGTATTTGACTTCTTAAATGGCTTTCATGATGCGGCAAACTCAATTGCCACTATTGTGTCTACTCGAGTGCTAAAACCTTATATGGCGGTATTATGGGCCGCATTCTTTAATTTCATTGCTTTTTTATTTTTCAAATTACATGTGGCAACCACTATAGGTACCGGACT
>JAQSXL010000049.1 GCA_029256685.1 Gammaproteobacteria bacterium
TCTTCGGGCGCCAATTCCTTTTTAGTTAAGCTATATAAAAATGCGCAGCTAATGAGTACCGTTACGGCAAAAACTAAGGTAACAGGTCTATAGTTTAAACTATTATGCAAGGTGGTTTGATAGCGATTTTTTAGCTTATCGAAAAAGACATCCAGTTTATGGACAAAACGGTTTTGCATGATAGTGCTACTGAGTAGTCTAGAGCACATCATGGGCGATAGGGTCAGCGCTATAATACCCGAGATAATCACCGCCGAAGCTAAAGTAAAGGCAAACTCTTTGAATAAGGCACCGGTAACCCCCGCCATAAATCCAATCGGTGCATAGACTGCCGCTAAGGTAACCGTCATAGAAATAATGGGTGTGGCAATTTCCTTGGCACCTTGTAAAGAGGCTTCAAGCGGAGATAAACCTTCTTCAATGTGTCGGTATATGTTTTCCACGACTACAATAGCATCGTCAACCACAAGACCAATGGCTAACACCATAGCCAGTAGAGTTAAGAGGTTTAAGGAATACCCTAAGGCCAGCATAAAGGTTGCTACACCTACCAAGGAAAGGGGAATGGTGACTATAGGGATTAATACCGAACGGATAGAGCCTAAAAATAAAAATATAACTACGATAACGATGGCTGTCGCTTCAATAATGGTGCGGATAACCTCATGAATCGAGGTTCTAATATAGTCCGTAGCATCATAAACTATCTTGCCATCGAGTCCTTGTGGAAAGTCTTGAGCCAGTTTAGGCAATGCCACCCGCACATCGCTAATAACCGTTAATGGGTTAGCCTTAGGCGTGGCTGTAATAGCAAGGAAAATGGCTTGTTGGCCATTAAACGTAACCGAGGCATCATAAATTTGTGAGCCTAACTCAACCTCGGCTACCTCACCCAGTCTTACCAACGAGCCATTAACATTTTTAATGACCATTTGTTTAAATTGGGCTTCGGTATGTAAATCCGTATTGGCGCTTAGATTATAGGCGACATATTCCCCTTTGGTTTTACCAACAGCGGCTATGAAATTCTTGCTTTTTAATACATTAGCTATATCGGTTGGGGTTACTGCTAAAGCTGCCATGCGTTTAGGATTTAACCAAATGCGCATTGCAAAGGTTTTATCGCCCAATATTTTCGCTTCGGCAATGCCAGGTACGGTTTCTAATTTAGGTTGCACCACTCGGGAGATATAATCGGTAATTTGCTCGGGCGACATCAATTGGCTGCTAAAGCTAACGTACATCAAGGCAATTTGTGAGCCAGTGTCTTTCTGAATGACGGGTTGCTCTACATCCTTGGGTAACTGGTTACGCGCCTCGGCAACTTTACTCATGATATTAGTAAAGGCTTTGTCGGGATCATAGTTTAGATCGATATGGGCTTGTATAGTGCTTAAGCTTTCTGTACTCGTTGCCGTTAAGTAATTAATGCCTTCAGAGCCTGCCACCGCTTTTTCTAGCGGTGTCGTTATAAAGCCCTGCACTAATTTGGCATTAGCGCCAGGATAAGCGGTAATCACTGTAATGACGCTATTTTCCATTTTAGGAAATTGGCGCAACGGCAAATCATAGATTGAACGTAGGCCAAAAATAAAAATTAATAGGCTAATCACTGTTGCTAGAACAGGCCGCTTAATAAAAATATCCGTAATATTCATAAAGTTATGCTGGCTGGGTTGAGTTGTTAACAATAACGGTCACTCCGTCACTTAATTTTAGCTGGCCGGCGGTAACCACTTCATCTCCAGCCTTAAGTCCCTTGCTAATGAGAACCTTGCCGGCCTGTCTTTCACCGGCAATGACAAATCGGCGTTTGGCGGTTAACAGGGGTTTACCTTCTTTATCTCTAGCCTTATCACTTGGTTCGATCACGTAAACACTGTCGCCGAATAAGCTAAAATCTACGGCCGTTTCGGGTATAACCAATACCTGCTGTTGCTGTGGTAATAAAATATCGATGTTAGCAAATAACCCTGGTAAGAGTTGTTTATCATCATTGGGCAAGATGCCTTGTACTAAGATATTATGGGTATCTTTATTGACCTTAGCATCAATGGCCGTAATTTTACCCTTAAAGCTTCGAGTGGTATGAGTATCAACTTTTACTTCAATGAGTTGGTCTACATAGAGTTTTGGAGTTTCTTGTTCGGGTAAATAAAAATTCACCTTCATAGGAACGACGGCTTGCAGGGTGACAAGTGGAGTACCGGCACTCACATATTGCCAGGTATCAACTAATTTAATCCCTACTTTACCATCAAAGGGTGCCGTAATATTTTTTTGTGCGATTAATGCTTTAGTTTTGTCAACTGTTGCATTGGCTTGGGCGAGTTTAGCTTCGGCTTCATCCAATAATGATTTAGAGATAGCCTTTTTATTATATAAATCTTTATTTCGCTCATAGTTAATTTTAGCTAAGCGTAAAGTAGCCGTATTATTGGCTAAGTCAGACTGTTCGATGGCATCATCTATTTTAGCCAGTAAGTCACCTTTTTTTACCATTTGGCCCGATTCAAAGGGCATGGCTACCAAAATACCCGAAACCTCCGGCGTAAGATCAACCCCGTCTGATGCGCCTAGCGTGCCGACCGAGGAGATATAACTTTGCCAATTAACTTGCTGTACTTTAGTGGTTGATACCGTAGAGGGAGGTGGCTGATAGCTCGCAAAGTATTGCTTCATAAAGTAAGCTCTTATAGCGTTCCAGCCGAAAATTCCACCAAAGACGACCAACAAAAAGATGATCATGATCGTCATCCGTTTCGTCATAATTAACTCCGTAAAAAATTAAGGATATTTTTAGTTGCAATAGGTTAGCATGCAAAAGGCCAGTTTGCTACTTTCCAATCAATAAATTAGCGCATTTAGGGGAAATTTAACTAGGTAATAAGCCAACCTTGTTTTTCATGGTGTAAGTACCTAATACCATTTTTATAGACGCTTTCAGCAAGAACGCTATTACTTAGTCACATAGGGTTTACTAGTTTAAGATTCTAGTTCTTTAACCAGGAGCATCTATGAGCTTACGATATTTTTGCAAAAGTTCGGCTTGAGTTTCAGGAAAATTAGGATGAGGGACAATACAAGCGACCGGACACACTTCTATACATTGGGGCACTTCAAAGTGCCCTACGCATTCCGTGCATTTAGCAGGGTTAATTTCATAAATTTCTGGGCCTTGGTAAATGGCTTGATTAGGACATTCGGATTCACAAACATCACAGTTAATGCATTCATCGGTAATTAAAAGTGCCATAATGCTGCAACCTCATTTGTGCAAAATTTGCAAAGCCTTAGCAACAGCGGGATGAACACAATCGGCAATGTTTCCCCCTAGCCTTGCAACTTCTTTGATCATGGTCGATGAAATATAAGTATACTGCTCCGCGGGCGTTAAAAACAAGGTTTCAATATCTGGCGCTAAGCGGCGATTCATATTAGCCAATTGAAACTCATATTCAAAATCCGATACGGCGCGTAAGCCACGCAAAATAACTCTAGCACCTTGTTGTTTAGCAAAATCAATCAGAAGGTTAGCAAATCCCATTACCTCAACTTGTGGATAAATAGCTAGCACCTCTTGTGCCAAGCCTATCCTCTCCTCTAAAGTGAACAAGGGCACCTTATGTGGATTAACGGCAATAGCGACTATTACTCTATCAAATAATTTGCAGGCACGTTCTACTAAATCTGCGTGGCCATTGGTTATAGGATCAAAAGTACCAGGATAAATAATAGTATTTTTCATTTAACCGAGCCCTGCCAAAGGGTAATCTCAATTCGACGGTTAAAGGCTCTTCCTCGTATGGTTTCATTGCTAGCAATAGTTTGCTCTTGACCATAACCTATAACCTTCAAACATTTTTCATGAAATCCTTGATCCCATAAAAAGCTTGCAATCCGTTGAGCCCTAAGTGTTGAAAACTTTATATTATTAGCCCGGTTAGGCATGGCATCGGTATAACCTGCTATGGTAATACACACCTGCTCGAATTCACGTAAATAATCCGCCAAAGCAACTAAAGGATATTCTGCACCAAACTTTAATTTATCCTTATTAGGCGCAAAAAGGTTATCAGCAGGCAGGATAATTCTCACTTTATCGCCCACCACAATCAGCTGAGCATCCATCTGTGCCAATGCCTGCTCTAATTGATCCATTTTCTTATTATACCAATATTGCCCCGCAGCCCCACCTACGATTCCGCCTATGACCGCGCCTAAAGGCATTCCGGCATCGGTAATACCACCTATCAAGGCTCCGCTCCCCGCGCCCAAAACAGCGCCCTTAGCCTCACTTTTATACCTAGCCTGCTCTTGCCTGGTCGTTCCGCAGCCCACTAGCAAAAAGCTTAATACAACTAAAAAAATAGGTTTTATTTTCACAAAAGTAATTCCTTGCAGTGCTAACGATGTAATTGCTTGAAAATTATAACGGGATAAAGGTTAAATGAATAGCATTACTCCCCAGTGATTTTAATTAATGCTAAGCTAATGATAATTTTAAAACAGTGAGCGGACTCATGTCTCAGATTCTACCAGAAAAATTAAAAAAGCTTATTCAGTTCCTAAGTGATGGACAATTTCACTCCGGTGAAGAGTTAGGCAAAAATCTTAGCATAACCCGGGCCGCCGTTTGGAAACTGCTACAACAATTGAGTGAATGGGATCTTGAGCTCGAAGCTAAAACGAATAAAGGTTACCGCTTAATCCAAAACCTAGAGCTATTAAACGTTGCTAAATTGGATTCTCAACTCACGCCCGCTAATAAAAAGCTTATTAATAAGCTGGAGATATTCGATGTATTAGCCTCAACCAATGATTATCTAATGCAAGTCATGGCCAAAAGAACCGAGAAGGTACAAGTATGCTTGGCCGAAAAACAAACGGCGGGTAGAGGACGGCGTGGTAAGCATTGGTTATCCCCTTACGGCCGAAATATTTATTTATCTATTGGTTGGCGTTTTGAGCGAGACCCTAGCCAACTTGCTTGCTTAAGTTTGGCGATTGGAGTTGCCGTTATTAATGCCTTAACTCAATATGGCATTAAGCAACACCTTGATTTGAAATGGCCCAATGATATTTATTGGCAAAAGCATAAGTTAGCAGGCATTTTAATTGAAATCACGGGTGAAACTCATAGCCATTGCCATTTGGTAGTAGGCGTAGGGCTTAATCTTAATCTCCCGCACACCCTAGCAGAACAAATTAACCAACCCTGGATCGATATTGCAACCATTACTCAGGCTAAACCAGAGCGGAATAAATTAGCAGGCCTCTTATTAAATCAATTACTCTCGACCTTGACCCTCTTTGAGCAAAAAGGATTTACTCCCTTTAAAACACAATGGCAGCAATATGATTGCACCTTAGGCAAAACCGTAAAAATCATTATGCCAACCAGCACGATTGCAGGTATTGGCCGTGGTATTGATGAAAAAGGCTGCTTCTTATTAGAAAATGAGCGGGGTGACATTCAAAAATTTTCCAGTGGTGAAATCTCTTTGCGTTTGTAATTTTTTTACGGCCTTGTTTTAGTTCTAATAATTATCTAATAAATTTAATGATTAAAATTTCCTTTACGCTTTAAGCGGCATAATTGTAAACTATATTTTTTATACAAGTTTACAATAAGGATGGATGATGGTTAATTTCTTGCTTACCTCACAGAACTTACAAAGTATCTGCTGGCCAAACCACAGCAGCTTAGTTAAAGAATTACTACTTATTTTCGCTGGCGCCCTAGTGCTCTCTATTACTGCTCAGCTTTGTATCCCCTTGCACCCGGTGCCTATAACCTTTCAAAGTGCAACCGTCATTTTGTTCGGCTTAATTTATGGCGCAAAACGAGCGGCGGGTGTCATAGCTCTCTATTTATGGATGGGAGCTTGTGGTTTACCGGTATTTACCGAAATGCACTCGGGAATAGCCGTTTTTCTGGGTCCAACGGGTGGCTATCTTTTAGGATTTTTGCCAGCCTCCATCTTAACCGGTTATTTAGCTCAAAAAGGTTGGGCAAACACCCTCTTAACTAGCTTCTTAGCGGCTTGCTTGGGTGCAACGGTGATTTTTTGCAGTGGTTTAGCAAACCTTGCTATTTTTGCAGGATGGCATCAAGCCCTACTCGTAGGATTAAAACCCTTTTTATTAACCGAGCTGATAAAATTATTTGTGGTAGCTATTTTTATACCTAAATTCTGGAAGCCCTTATAACATACTTTACTTGAGCTCATCATTTACTATGCCCTCTGCTTTCAAGGTAAAGGGTATTCAGCCAGTTTTATTGCTAATTTTACTCAAATTACCATTAATCAAGCTACCAATGATATCCTAGTATTTATCATGACGGCATTTACGTAAATTGCATTGAGGTCGAAACCAGAAAATAAGCGTGTAGAAGGTTTGGCTAATAAAGGGGCGAATTGAAAAGATGACTAACAAAGTATTGCAGCAGCAAACTATCCTTGTTTACCTTCATCCTTAAAGGCCTACTATTCCGTAGCAGCTCGTTAAATGTTCCCTCACCCGGCTGCTGCTAATATGTTAGTTACAATATCACAGCGAAAAATAAACTGTAATCAGCTTTAGCTGATTGATTTGTAGGAAATTGACGACAAAAAATTTAAGAATAGGCAAAGAGATTCATAGAGTCTTTATGGGACACTTCAAGTATGTTAAGATGCATCTTCAAAATTTAATGGCAACTCTAAACCGCCTCATAACTATTGAATAACTGTTAATAGTAACTATGAATGATCTCACCCCGCCTAAAAGTGAACAGGAATTGTTGGCACGCGCTCATGCAATCGCGGGATTATCGCTGGGGGCACTCGCTGAAAAATTTCTACTAAAGGTACCTAAGCAGCAACTTTATGCCAAAGGCTGGATAGGCGAATTACTGGAGTTACAGCTGGTTGCCACCGCGGGCTCTCGCCCTGAACCAGACTTCCCTCATTTAGGGGTTGAGCTAAAAACCTTACCTATTAATCAACTTGGTAAACCCCGTGAATCGACCTTTGTCTGCAGTATTAATCTTAATAATAGCCTCAATAAAACCTGGGAAACCTCGACGGTGTGGCGTAAATTAAGACGAGTATTATGGATTCCTATTGAAGCAGATCCTGCTATTCCCTTAGCTGAGCGTAGAGTCTGTCCACCACTCTTATGGAGCCCAACAGCCGAACAGGCTATGATTTTACAAGCCGATTGGCAAGAATTAACCGATATGATTTGCTTTGGTCAGCTTGCTCAAATTACGGCTAAATTAGGGCGTTATTTACAAATCCGTCCTAAAGCGGCGCATGCTAAATCGCTATGCTGGGGTTCGAATGAAAAGGGAGAACCTACTTTAACCCTGCCCCGTGGTTTTTACTTACGCACTTCCTTTACCCACCAAATTTTGCAACAATATTATGCTTAAGTTTATTACCTACTCTCCGTAAATTTAAATGCCGGCTATAAAAGCAACCACAAATACTAAGTAATAGGATTAAAGATATGGACCTTCTGAACAAACTGCATGGTTTATTGAGTTTTAAAAATATCTTTCACAAAGAGTATCATCCTTGGGAAACCTCTTTACAAAAAAGTCATATTTTTAAAGGTTTATCTAAAAAACAACTTCAACAGATCATTCCGCTGATTGAAGAAGTTTCTTTTCAACCCGACGATATTATTATTGCAGATGGCGAATATTCCCGCGACTTTTACGTTATTCACCAAGGTGAGGTTCGCGTGGTAAAAAATCTGGGTGAGAATAGCAAAAGCCATGTTATAGCAGAATTAAAAAATGGCAGTTGCTTTGGCGAAATGGCCGTATTAAATGATAGCCCACGTTCTGCGACCATTGAAGCCATAGCGCCCACCACCTTATTAAAAATTTCCGGATTAGATTTGGACCGTTTGGCAGCCCAAGAAAATTCTGCGTATGCCAAACTAGCTACCAATATAGCTCGCCATTTAGCACAACTTTTACAAGACACTAATGAGCTTACCGTTCAATCCTTGCAAAAAGAGCTCGCTTTAACTAAAAGCCATATTGCCATGGGTAATCTACTTATCTATACCATTATGATGATGACAGTTTATGTGCTTAGCGTTAATTTATTAAGTAAACTCGCCGCCGGTTCAACAGCCACTACAATTTTAACGGCTCCACTTATTCTTGCTTATGCCCTGACTTCATTGGTAGTCATTAAGCGTAGTGGATATCCTCTTAGCTTCTTTGGATTTAATTTATATAATTGGCGCAAGCAAACTCTTGAAGCGCTCTTTTGGACGCTATTATTTTGTTTGGGCATTACTTTAGTCAAATTTGGCCTTATTACCTTTGTACCAAAATTACAGCATTTACCGCTTATTGATTATAAAGCCATCATTAATCCCAACCAAGCCAGTTCAGTCTCACTTAAATTCATGCTAGGAATGCTCATCCTCTATACTTTAACCGCCCCCTTACAAGAAATGGTTATCCGCGGCACTATTCAAAGCTTGTTACAAGATTTTCTAACAGGAAAATACCCTAATTTCTGGGCCGTAATGATTGCAAGCGCCTTTTTTAGTATTGGTCATTTACACGTTTCAATATGGTTTAGCTTACTCGTTTTGATTCCTGGCTTTTTCTGGGGAGCCTTATATGCAAAACAAAAAAGCTTACTTGGAGTCTCTATCTCACATATCTTAATTGGTTGGTGGTTTATCTTCGGCTTAGGATTTACCCAAATTTTTCGGATTTGGTCAGGACCTTAACCGAACTGACCTAAATCCAATCACTTAAAGCAAAACCAATCCCGGCTCCTTTAGTGTAATGGTTGTAATCAATTAAACTTTGACCATAGCCACTAAATACTTGCACATAGCCTTTTACCTTAGTTAACAAAGGATATGACCAAGAAAGTTCAACCGCTCCTCGTTTAAAACCACTCTCTAAGCTATTACGGCTCATTAGGGTCAGGGTATTATCGCCATACTTATAAGCCAATACTAAGTGGCCATGTCCCATATAATCAGCGATATTAGGGTTATGCAAATCGAAGGAAGCATCGTGGAAAATATACCAGGGTTTAAGGGTAACCATCCAATTACCTTTAGCAAAAGTCGTTTCAAAATATAAGCGGTTCCAACTACGCTCCAAGCTTCCGCCTCGGCCATTGGATTGATGTACTGCACCCATGTTTAAAAATTTAGCATGCCAACCCGCCACCAGAGGAATATCAACGTCATTGGTTAAAAAAACTTCTGGCTCATAATTGGTTTCACGAAAAAAAGGTGAGTGGCTGTAAGCCTGCCAAAAAGAACTTTGCGTATAGGCTGCATACAAGGTACTTGGAAAACCCAAAATATCCCGCCACACCGGCACTTTAAAGCTAATTTGGAATTTAAACTCGGTATTTTGCAACTTTTGTTGATTGGGTACCGCATTATGATCTGGCAAGGAAGGTGAGGCAAAATGGTAATAGAAAGGCAATACATAGGTGGGCTTATAGAAGCTAACTACAAAAGGATTAGAAAAATCACGCTTTTCTAATCTAAAACGGTGATCGACTAAATTTTTACTGCGATTTGTTACATTATCGCGGGTATCGGTTTGAGCAGCCCAGCTATAAATAGGCATTATAAATAATAAAATTACGGCTAATTTGCGCATTAATTGACTCTGGTTAGATTGAAAAACTGCTACGATGTTATAGAATGTTTTTCTTTTAGTAAAGCCCGAGAAAGCTCTTTCCTCACCATTAATTTTTAATAAACCCGTATCATATATAGGCAGTAAGTTAGTACCTATCAAGGTAAACTAATTAACGAATAAAACCGACTATCATTCTGATTGTTTATCATTATAATCTGTAACTAACCGTATTATTTTCTTTTCAATGTATATGGCTAATTTAACTATTCTCTTAGTAGGCTTTCGTAAAGGTGCTTTACAAGCGGCTCTTGCCCTAGGTTATAGCGTGATTATTTGGCAAGAAAAATCTATTCCCAAGCGTTATTTAAAATACCTGGTGAGTACCATTACCACACCTTATCCAGATCTATCCAGCCCCGTTGCTATAGAAATATGTGGAAAATTAGCCGGTTATAAACTCACCGCTATTATTGCAACCACTGAAAAGGCTGTAGTAGTTGCAGCAAAATTGCGAGAACAATTGCAGTTAACAGGTACTAGCAGGGAAATCGCTATCCGCTGTCACGACAAATGGGTGATGAAACAAGCCGCAGAGCAGGCGGGAGCAAAACTCACCCCCTATTTTGACTTAACCCGCATGCCTGTTTCAACGGTTATTGAGAAACTTGGCTTTCCCATAGCCATAAAACAGCGTTGCCTATCGGGCAGTCGAGAAATTCGCTTTATTCATGCGCTGCACGAGCTAAGTTCGGCTTCCATTGAGCAGGGTTTAGCCGAAAAATTTGTGATTGGAAAAGAATACAGTGTAGAAAGCTTTATTCAAGATGGTAAAATTTTATTTTGCAATATTACAGAATATTATTTGCCACATATTATCAGCATTATGCCGGCCGAGCTGCCAGAAAATTTACATGCCGAAATAGTTAAACTCAACCGTCTTATTATTACTCACTTTCAAATTAAACAGGGAATGACTCATTTGGAGCTATACCATACCGCTGAAGGTATCATTTTTGGCGAAATTGCGCTACGCCCACCGGGTGGCTATTTAATGAATTTATTAGAACTATCGTATGGCTTTGATGCGTGGCAGGCCTTCCTTTGCATGGAGCTTGGCTTACCCTTTCATTTTTCTCAACAAGCCCTAGAAGTTAGTGCAGGTTGGATTTTGCATCCCGGTGCTGGAACTATTCAAAATATTGCAGGCGTTAAAGACATTAAGCAGCATCCTCTAGTAAAAGGCTTTGAGCTTAAAATTAAAGTGGGCCATCAAGTGAATATACGCCTGGGAACAGGAGAAGACTGTGGTCATATCTTATTAGCGGCTACTCAGCGTACAGAACTACTATATAGTCTTGACTATCTACAACAACAGTTAATTATTAGACTCGACACTGACTTGCCCCTGCATAACAATCCGGCGTTGCATGGTCAAAAACAAGCCTAAAATGGCTCCCACCGCGGTAATAAGAATTAATAAGGCCATCACAGGTATTCCACCCGCATATAATATACTGGTAATCAGGCCAAATAGGCTAGCCATGGCTGTTGGAATAGCGCCAAGAATACCTACGGTAAAACCCGTTATATCGGTAAAGGGGGCAATTGCTCTTGCAACTTGCAAGGATTGAATCAAGCCTATGTTAAAGAAAATCAATATAATAGGAAGGGTGACCGATAAGGGCGTTAATTTTTTAACCATCAGGCTATATAACATTAAGCCTATCGCACTGAGAAGAATCATAGTATAACCCGTTACAATAAATTTTCCTTCCCGTTGCTCATTGCTAAACTTAGAGGTGATAAGGGCTCCTAAGGTGCAACCTAAACCCGGCAACATAAAATATAAGCCAAAGGTTTGAGCCGGTACCTTCAATATATCTATCAATACGCCCGGCGAATAAGTTACCCAAACAAACACCATCGCATACATTAACGAAATCCCTATCATATGCCCCTGAAAAATGCGGCTGCTAAACAAACGTTTAAAATTAATCCACATGCGTTTGAGTTGTAAGGCATCCATGGCGGGCTCACGCAAGGTTTCGGGTAACATCTTATAAATACCAATGGCTAATAAAACCCCATAAATTGAAATAATCAAAAAAATAACTCGCCAATGAAAATAGGCTACCAAAACTCCACCGAGTAAAGGCGCTAATGCCGGAGAAATAATATTGGATGCAGAAATTAAGGCTAATACTTTACCTACCTTACCAGGAGGATAGCTGTCAATGACGACAGCCCGGCATAAGGCAATCCCACTGCAAGCTCCTAAAGCTTGGAATAATCTGGCGATTAAAAATACGGTTAAATTAGGCGCCGCCGTACAGGCAATACTGGCTAAACTAAAGATTACAAATCCCCCGACGATCAATTTTTGCCGGCCATATCGGTCTGACATGGGGCCATAAATCAGCTGACCTAAGGCAATGCCTATTAAATAAATACTCATGGAAAGATTTATCTCACCCACCCCAACTGCAAAACTTGCAGCCATTGCAGGGTAAGCCGGCAAATACATGTCTATGCAAAGAGAGCTGCCTATAGGCATCATGACTAGCAAGAAATTTAACAAATGTTTGCGCCAGCCTTGCATAGTGAAATCCTTTGCCAG
>JAQSXL010000206.1 GCA_029256685.1 Gammaproteobacteria bacterium
TTTGCCAGCGATAAATTAATTCATCTATGGCTTCAATTAATTTCACTTGATCGTTTGGATTATCAGCCGGCATAAATCACCTCTGAACTATCTGTATACTTACATAAGGAATAAAAAGAAATTTAATGATAAAACTTGCAAGCATTTAAATTTAGCTTGCTACAAGTAGAAAAATTATAACTTTCATATATTTTAGCGAAATTTTGCAGACCTTACTATCAATATTCAATTTATTTTAGGCTTGTCCCTTCATGAGCGCATTCTCTCATTGCCATCTTCATTCTTAATTTTACTATCTTGGCTAATGCCAGTACAATAACTCCATATTTTATTAAGCTAAGATTAATATGCATAATGCCATCACAACCCTTACTCAGTTTGACCCTGAACTTGCTAGAGCAATTAAAGCCGAAGAACAGCGTCAAGAAGATCATATTGAGTTAATTGCCTCGGAAAATTATGCAAGTCCTTGCGTGTTAGAAGCTCAGGGTTCGGTATTAACGAATAAATATGCGGAAGGTTATCCTGGTAAGCGTTATTATGGTGGCTGCGAATATGTTGATATAGCAGAACAGCTTGCCATTGATAGAGCCAAACAATTGTTTGGCGCAGCTTATGCTAACGTGCAGCCACATTCGGGCTCACAGGCTAATGCAGCCGTTTATTTAGCCTTGATAAATCCTGGCGATACTCTTCTTGGCATGGATTTATCGGCGGGAGGGCATTTAACGCATGGTGCAAAAGTTAATTTTTCGGGTAAATTATTCAATGCCTATAGTTATGGAGTGAATCCGGCGACGGGTTTAATTGACTATGAACAAGTGGCAGAGCTTGCTAGGCTTCATCAACCAAAATTAATCATTGCCGGATTTTCTGCTTATTCGCAGATTATCGATTGGCAAAAATTCCGCGCCATTGCCGATGAGGTAGGTGCCTATTTAGTGGTTGATATGGCTCATGTGGCAGGACTAATCGCGGCTGGCTTATATCCTTCGCCTATAGCGGCTGCCGATGTAGTGACCTCAACGACTCACAAAACTTTACGGGGACCTAGAGGTGGTTTAATTCTTGCTAAGGCTAATCCCGAGATAGAAAAAAAATTAAATTCGCTGGTATTTCCAGGAACCCAAGGTGGGCCCTTAATGCATGTGATTGCTGCCAAAGCAGTAGCCTTTAAAGAAGCCATGCAACCCGAGTTTATTAATTATCAAAAACAAGTTCTTGCTAATTCTAAAGCGATGGCAAAAACGATCCTCGAACGGGGTTATAAAATTGTTTCCGGCGGTACTCAAAATCACTTAATGTTAATTGATTTAATCGATAAGAACTTAACCGGTAAAGACGCAGAAGCCGCCTTGGGACAAGCTAACATAACCGTAAATAAAAATACGGTACCCAATGAGCCGCGTTCACCCTTTATAACGAGTGGCCTGCGCATCGGTACTCCTGCAGTAACCACGCGTGGTTTTAAGGAAACTGAGGTTGTGCAATTAGCCGATTGGATCTGTGATATTTTAGAGGATTGGCAAAATGCGACTACCATCAAGGCCATTAAACAAAAGGTATTAAGCTTATGTCAAAAATTTCCAGTTTACCGTAGATAAATTATGTATTGTCCATTTTGTAACGCCTGTGAAACTAAAGTAACCGATTCGAGATTGGTGGCCGATGGTCAACAAATACGCAGACGGCGTGAATGTTTAACCTGTGGCGAGCGTTTTACGACTTATGAAGCGCCAGAGCTTATTTTACCTCGTATTATAAAGCGTGAGGGGGTTAGGGAAGATTTTAATGAAGAAAAGCTGCGTAGTGGTATGTTACGCGCGCTAGAAAAGCGCCCGGTTAGCATGGATGCGGTAGAGGCATCTCTTAGACGAATTATCCAAAAACTCAGGGCTTCGGGTGAGCGCGAGATAAGCTCACAAATTTTGGGTGAATGGGTAATGGAAGAGTTGCGTCAGCTAGACGACGTAGCCTATGTACGTTTTGCTTCGGTTTATCGCAGTTTTCAAGATATTAACGCTTTTCTTGAAGAGCTCAAAAAATTAGAAAAACAAACTAAATTAAAAGGTAGTAAAGCATGAATCCATTTACTCGCCGCAAAGCCAGGCGTTTTTTATTACAAGCCCTTTATGAATGGCAAATTTCTGGTAATCCGCTTAATGAAATTGAAGCGGCCTTAGTGACTAAAATAAATCCTAAAAAGGTAGATGTTGAGTATTTTCATCAAGCTTTGCATGACATTCCTGCTAAACTTGATGTAATTGATGCTCAATTAGAACCCTGTCTCGATCGACCCCTAAAAAATCTTAATCCTATAGAGCTTGTAGCCTTACGTATGGGGGTTTATGAGTTGCGCTATCGTATAGACATTCCTTACCGGGTTGCCATTAATGAGGCGGTAGAGGTGACTAAAGTGTTTGGATCTAACGAAGGTCACAAATATGTGAATGGGGTGCTTGATAAATTAGCTAAAGAGCTTCGCAAGGCCGAGCTTAACTAGTCCTAACGGCATGAATGAATTTAGCTTAATAAAAAACTATTTTGCCACATTAGGTTCGCATCGCCAGGATGTGTTGCTAGGTATTGGCGATGACTGCGCCTTATTGCAGCCTCCAAATAACCA
>JAQSXL010000050.1 GCA_029256685.1 Gammaproteobacteria bacterium
AGAGGCTTCTTGAATAAGCGACTCTCCTGCGGCATAATCATCCAATAATATTAATACATCAACCTGTTGCAAAACTTGCACAAATTCAGCAAATAAATCACGAGTACGCGTATAGCGGTGTGGCTGGAACACCATCACCAAGCGCCGCTCTGGCCAAGCTCCTCTAGCGGCGGCAATAGTCGCCTCTAGTTCTCGTGGATGATGGCCATAGTCATCTACCAACAAGACTTGTTGGTTAGCCAACTGAATCTCCCCATGGATTTGAAAACGCCTACCCACGCCGGTAAACTTAGCTAAGGCCTGCTTAATTAAGTCCTCGCTAATTTCACATTCCATGGCAATGGCTATGACGGCCAAGGCATTGAGCACATTATGTTTACCTGGCAGATTCAGCGTAATCGTTAAATCACCCGGGTATTCCTTACGCTTAACGGTAAATTGTGACTGCGTACCCCTTTGCACAAAATCTAAGGCTCTGACATCGGCCTCTTCGGAAAAGCCATAGGTAACTATGGGGCGAGAAACAGAGGGAATAATATTACGCACTTCGGGATCATCAATACAGAGTATGGCTAAGCCATAAAAAGGCAAGCGTTGCAGAAAATCTATAAAGGTTTGTCTTAATTTACTAAAGTCGCCCTCATAAGTATCCATGTGGTCGGCGTCGATATTAGTGACCACAGCCATCAAGGGTTGCAAATGTAAAAAAGAGGCATCACTTTCATCGGCTTCGGCCACCAAATAAGGCCCTGCTCCCAACCCCGCATTAGTACCCGCACTATTCAACAGGCCTCCAATAATAAAGGTAGGATCTAAGCCTGCTTCGGTTAAAACACTGGTAGTCAAACTAGTGGTGGTGGTTTTGCCATGAGTACCAGCAATAGCAATCCCAGCTCGAAACCGCATCAGTTCGGCTAACATTTGCGCCCGGGGAATGACCGGAATAAAAGATTCACTTGCCGCGGTAAGTTCGGGATTATCCAACTGGATACTCGTAGAACGCACTAAAACATCCGCGCCCTTAATGTGATCGGCCGCATGACCTAAATAAATGGTCGCGCCTAATTCACGCAAGCGTCGCGTAGCAGGACTTTCATTAGTATCGGAGCCAGAAATACAATAACCTTGGGTCAACAGCACCTCGGCGATACCACTCATGCCAGCCCCACCTATACCCACAAAATGAATATGCCGAATTCTACGCATTAAAGGAAGCTTAGCTGAGTTTGGAGTATAATGGTTATGAAACGAGCTATGCATTTATTTACCTCTCTATCATATTCTTCTAAGATAGAATTTACAGAGTTACCAATTAGTTGAAGCAGTAGAAAACTTAACTCTCACTGACTATTTTTACTTGATAACACTTAAAATTCTGTTATATATTTTTTTCACAATAATTTTTAATTATCTGCACCGCATCAATTTGCCGCTGTTCGTAGGCTGCTTGGGCTAAATTTAGCAATGCATTGGGTTCGGCTATTAGCGTTTGATATAAATTAACAAACCGCTCGGGGGAAAACTCTGTTTGCGGTACTATGACAGCCGCTTTTCGTTGCTCTAAAAATCTGGCGTTAGCCATTTGATGATCATCTACCGCATAAGGATAGGGTACTAAAATACTACCAATCCCTACGGCGGCTAATTCACTCACGGTTAAAGCTCCAGCTCGGCAGATAATAAAATCGGCCCAAGCATAAGCTTCTGCCATATTATCAATAAAAGGCTCTATCCTTGCAACCACAGCATTGGCTTGATAATACGTTTGAGTTGTTAAAAAATGTGCTTCGCCGGTCTGATGCCAAATCTCTGGTCGTAATTCCGGTGGAATCAATGCCAAGCCTTCAGCAATCGCTTTATTAAGGGCCATAGCCCCTCGACTTCCGCCCATGACTAATAAGCGCCCTGGCTTACTACGATTTATCATACGCTGTGCTGGAGCCGGTAACATGAGTAACTCCTTACGAATTGGGTTACCTACCGTGATGGCTCTCACCGATTCTCTAAAAGTATTGGGAAAGGCTTGTAAAACCAAGTTAGCAAATTTAGCTAAAATTCGATTAGTCATGCCGGCGATGGCATTTTGCTCATGGATAATAAGCGGAATACGTAACAGCCAAGCGGCTACAGCACCTGGACCACTGGCGTAACCACCAAATCCCACCACAACATCGGGGCTTAACCTCTTGAGTAACCGCCAGGCTTTATACACAGCTCTTCCCAAACGCCAAGGTGCTGTTAACAATCCCGACCATCCTTTGCCACGCAAGCCCCGAATAGGAAGCGTGTATAGCACAATTCCGCGAGCGGGTACTAGCTTAGTCTCCAAGCCATTTAAAGCACCCAACCAAGTAATCTGCCAGCCTTCTTGCAGCATGGCCTCGGCAGTTGCAAGCCCTGGAAAAATATGGCCACCCGTGCCCCCAGCCATGATTAATACCTGTTTGCTCTTTGCATTTTGAGTCAGCATGCTAAAAACGTCCACGTTTTAAAATGCGAACTTCATGGTCAATACGGAGTAATAGGGCTAACACTATACACATAATCAACAGACTACTACCTCCATAGCTTAGCAGAGGTAAGGTTAAACCCTTGGTGGGTAATACCCCGGCATTCACTCCCATGTTGATCATAGCCTGCATACCTAACCATAAGCCTAATCCATAAGCTAAATAGGCCGCAAAATACTCCTCTATCTTTTGTGCCTGATAACCTATCCACAAAGCACGGCCCACCAAAATAACATAAAGGGTTATCACCACCATCACCCCAATTAAGCCTAACTCTTCTGCCAACACTGCAAACAAAAAGTCAGTATGAGGTTCAGGTAAATAAAATAGTTTCTGGATGCCATTACCAAGCCCTACACCAGACCAACCGCCTCGGCCAAAGGCAATTAAGGATTGAGTTAATTGGTATCCCGAATCAAATTGATTGGCCCATGGATTTAAAAAGGAGGTTAAGCGTTGCATACGATAGGGCGCTGAAACAGCGAGTAAAGCCAAAGCAGCGACTACTAACAATAATAGAAAGATAAATTGACGTAACTGTACTCCCGCAAGAAATAACATGCCCAAGGCGGTTGCGGTAATCACCACCGTAGCCCCAAAATCGGGTTCTAACAGTAGTAAACCACCGACTAACCCTAATAAGGCCATTGGCTTAAGAAAACCACTAATTTGGGTTTGTACTTCCTCATGCCTCCTCACTAAGTATCCTGCCAAATAAATGATCATTCCTAACTTGGCAAGTTCCGACACTTGCATCCCTAGAGGCCCAATTCCAATCCAGCGCATACTGCCATTTATTTGATGACCAATACCGGGTATTAATACTAAAAATAAGGCTCCAAGGCTTGCTAACAACCAAAAGCCACCGGTTTTTTGCCAAAACCAACTCTCAATACGTAAAATAACAGCCGCGAATAATAAGCCTAGGCCCAAATAAATGGCTTGACGGACAGCAAAGTGAAAGGCATCGTGATACTGCCTGTCGGCCATAGCCATTGAAGCCGAGGTGACCATCACCAAACCTATTGCAAATAAACAACAAACCGCAAAAACAAACCAGGGATCAAATAGGGCTATATGACGTCGCATTTGCTTAGTTTTTTTACTCATACTAACTTTGACCTTACCAATGTCTTAAATATCTCACCCCTATGCTCAAAATTATTAAACATATCAAAACTAGCACAGGCAGGTGCTAATAAAACGGCATCACCTGCTTTAGCCTGTTGTTGGGCAATAGTGATGGCTTCACTCATATCGTTTGCCTTCACTTGCAACACGGTGGAGGGAATAATTTTAGCAATCTCAGGCGCATCAACTCCAAATAGCACGATGGCGCGGGCATAATCTGCAAGGGGTTTTCGTAGAGGAGAAAAATCGGCCTCCTTCCCTACACCACCTGCCAGCACAATTAATTTTCCGGAAATAATTTGCCCTAATCCTTCGATAGCAGCAATTGCGGCACCTACATTAGTCGCTTTGGAGTCATTATACCATTGCACATCTTGCATCTCGCCCACCCATTCGCAGCGATGCGCAAGTCCATGAAATTGCTTTAAAGTAACCAACATAGCCGCTAAGGGTAAACCCATGGCTTCACCCAAGCCTAAAGCTGCCAGCGCATTAGTCCAATTATGTTTACCCATTAACTTTAGCTGACTAACCGCTAATAATTTCTCTCTACCTTTGGCTAACCATAGCTGCTCTTGCTCATATAGTAATCCATATTGGTTCTCAACAGTAGACTCATCTATTCCAAAACTTATGCAATGGGCCGTGACTTTTGGCTCGGGTTGGGTATGAGCATCTTGGCGATTATAAACAATACGGTTACAATCGCGGTAAATACGCTGCTTAGCCGCTTTATATTCTGCAAAATTTGCATAGCGATCCATATGGTCTTCGGTAATGTTTAAAATAGTTGCAGCAGCAGTCCTTAAGCTGGTAGTGGTTTCAAGTTGAAAACTTGAAAGCTCAAGCACATACCAATCCGGTGTAGGTTGTTGTAAGGTATCTAATACCGGCAAACCAATATTACCTGCCACGTGTACCTGTAAACCCGCTTGCTTAACCATTTCACCCAATAAAGTAGTCACCGTACTTTTACCATTCGAGCCCGTAATGGCAACGATTGGGGCCTTTGCAGCCCTAGCAAAAAGCTCGATGTCTCCAATGATGGGTTTACCGGCTAATAATTGCTGCTGAATCGCGGGCTCTTGTAAACTAATACCAGGGCTAACCAGAATTTCATCGGCCTTTGCCAAAATAGCTTCGGCAAAAGCACCCAGATAAACAGGAACCCTAGGAAATTCTTGGCGCAGTGCAGCCAACTCCGGCGGCTGTTCACGACTATCCATAGCGACTACAGACTTACCTTGGCGAATTAAATAGCGAACACAGCTTAGCCCTGTTTTGCCTAACCCTAAAACAACTGTATAAAGCCCCATTGTATTTGCTTAAGTTAATTAATATTGATACACCAGTTAAGCATATTGCCTGGCCCCTAGGCAAGAGGATTTATACTTCATACTATTGAACATTTTTAACGTAATTTCAAAGTGGCTAAGCCTATCAAGACCAAAATAACGGTGACAATCCAAAACCTTACAATAACTTTAGGCTCAGGCCATCCCTTTAATTCAAAATGATGGTGCAAGGGTGCCATTCGAAAAATACGCCTGCCGGTTAATTTAAAAGAGGCTACCTGCAAAATAACCGATAAGGTTTCAATCACAAAAATCCCACCCATGATCATAAATACTAATTCTTGTCTTACCACGATGGCAATGGTACCTAATGCGGCGCCAAGAGCTAAGGATCCAACATCGCCCATAAAAACTTGTGCCGGATAGGTATTAAACCATAGAAAACCAAGTCCTGCGCCCACGATAGCCCCACAGAAAATGATAAGCTCACCCGCGCCTTTCACATAAGGAATTAACAAATAATTAGCAAAAGTAATATTGCCACTTGAATAAGCAAAAATACCCAGAGCCGCTGCAATCATCACGGTTGGCATTATGGCTAAACCATCTAGCCCGTCGGTTAAGTTAACCGCGTTACTAGAACCCACCATGACAAAATAAGCCAATAAAACGTACCAAACCCCTAGCTCAATAATGATATTTTTAAAGAAGGGAATTACTAACTGGGTTTCTACTGGGGTTTGGGCGGTAATAAACAAGAACCAAGCGGCATTAACCCCAATAATGGTCTGCCAAAAATATTTCCAACGAGCCGACAAACCTCGGCTATTTTTCAATACTAATTTCCGGTAATCATCTACCCAACCTATCAAACCAAAACCCAGAGTGACTATTAATACTAACCACAGATAACGATTGCTAAGATTTCCCCAAAGCAACACACTGAGAATGATAGCCACTAGAATTAACGCCCCTCCCATAGTTGGGGTACCTGCTTTACTTAAATGGGTTTGCGGCCCATTGGAGCGAATCATTTGTCCTACTTTATAAAGCGTTAAACGGCGAATCATCGTAGGACCTATTAACAATGCAAGGCAAAGCGCGGTTAAGGTGCTTAAAATAGCGCGTAACGTTAAATACTGAAATACTTGAAACCCATGGTAATATTGTGAGAGGCCATCGGCCAACCATACCAACATTTTACATATCCTTCTTAATTTATTATTAATTCCACCACTACATTTTCCATCTTCATACTACGAGAGCCCTTTACTAAAACCACGGTCTGCGCCGTTAACATTTCATTCAATTTTGCTATTAAGCCATTTTGCGAGCTAAAATGATAGCCTTGATTATCCATTTCGGCTACTGCATTTTGACTCAAATCACCATAAGCTAATAAATAATCAATCCCATATTGCCGGGCCAATTGACCCACCTCCCTATGATATTTAACCGCTTGATCACCTAATTCACGCATATCACCCAACACTAATATCCGGGTCCCAGGGAAAGCGGCTAATACTTTGATAGCAGCGGCCACTGAACCCGGGTTGGCATTATAAGTATCATCAATCACCCAATTACCATGCCGTCCTTTATGTAAGGCCAGCCTTCCTTTAACCGGCTGCATTTTTTCTAAACCAGCTTTAATACTTGTGAGTGGCACCTGCCAAGCATAGGCGGCGGCACTGGCCGCAACTGCATTACGAATATTATGTTCACCCAATAATTGTAAACTAATGCTAATATTACCCTGTGGAGTATGCAGCTCAAATTGGCCCGGTGATAAGGGTCTTCCCCAAACTTGGGCTTGCGCAGTTAAACCAAAGGTAATAGTCGGCTTATTACCCCTAATTTGTTGCCAATAGTTGGCGTAGTTATCATCAAGATTAATCAGGGCAACCCCCTCATGGGTTAAGCCTTGATAAATTTCGGCTTTACTACGGGCTATACCCTCAACACTACCAAAACCCTCGGTATGAGCTGGAGAAACGTTAGTAATCAATGCTATATTGGGTGGCGCTATTTTAGTTAAATAAGCTATCTCACCAGGATGATTAGCCCCCATTTCAAGCACAACCCGTTGATGTTCAGGCGTAAGCTTTAGTAAGGTAAGCGGTAACCCATAGTCATTATTTAAATTACCCTGACTCCAATGAACGTTAAACTGCTCGCATAAAATACTAGCCAGCATTTCTTTTACCGTGGTCTTACCATTACTGCCCGTGACAGCCGCTACGATTATATTTAACTCACGCAGCCAAGCCGCAGCAGCTTGGCCTAATGCCAGCCGAGTATCAGACACCTCTAAAAAAGGAAGTTCAGTGGTTGGGCGATCAACTAAAACGGCTATCGCCCCCTTAGATTTAGCTTGAGCTATAAAATCATAGCCATCAAAGTGTTCGCCCTTAATGGCTACAAATAATTCACCCGGTTTAATGCTGCGGGAATCAATACTAACGCCTGAAAAAGCGATATCTTTTTCTGAACCTTCGCAATTCAACCATTTAGCCCATTGGATTAAGGTAAACATGTTATTATTCTCCTAATTTTTGTTTTCCTGCTAATAAACGCTGAACGGTTAACACATCACTAAATAATATTTTTTGTTCACCCACAATTTGGTAACTTTCGTGTCCTTTACCCGCTACTAAGATAATATCTTGCGGCTGAGCGCAGTTTATTGCATGGGCAATCGCCCGCTCACGATCGTGTTCAACTATAGCCGAATGGGGGGCTATCATCTCCTGTAAAATATCGGCAACAATCTGTTTAGGATCTTCCCGTCTTGGGTTATCATCGGTTACTATCAAATAATCGGCATGCTGCTCGGCTAACTGGCCCATGATAGGCCGCTTAGTCTTATCTCTATTGCCACCACAACCCAATACACACCATAATTTACCCGTACAACAATCCCGTAGGGTCATTAGTACTTGTTTTAAGGCCTCGGGTTTATGCGCATAATCGACGATGACCGTGGGTAATTCTCCGCCACCAAAAGCCTCCATACGCCCAGGAACCTGTGGCAAATCGGCTAATTTTGTCAAAACTTGTGCTAATGGCATGCCCCGCGCTACAAGCGCCGTTAACACGGCCAGTAAATTACTCAAATTAAAACGCCCTAACTGCTTGGCATGTAAAATGCCTGAACCCCAAGGTGTATTAATATTAGCCACTATACCCTGTATAGATAAGTGAATTTGTTGCGCATAAACAGTTGGAAAGGGACTGACCTTTCCTAGTTTACTATCAAGCGTGTAGGCATATACTGGCAACTTTCCGGCTAACTCCTGCAACCACTGTTGACCATAGGGATCATCGGCATTAATCACTGCGGCTTGCAGCTTAGGAAAATTAAATAAACGGCGTTTAGCCGCGGCATAGTTAGTAAAGTTACCATGGTAATCTAAATGTTCATGGCTTAAATTAGTAAAGATAGCCGTATCAAATTGCAGACCATTCACTCGCCCCTGACATAAAGCATGTGAGGAAACCTCCATCGCTATATTCTGCACGCGTTGATTTTGCAGATTGGCTAAGGTTTTTTGTAAGCTAATCGCATCCAATGTAGTATGGCTACTTTCTTGTATGGCCCCATAAACGCCATTACCTATAGTGCCTAATATCCCGGCTGGCTGTTGCTCATCATGCAAGGCGGCTGCAAGAAATAAACTGCAAGATGATTTTCCGCTGGTACCTGTGACTCCAAATATACGCATTTTCTGACTGGGGTTGTTATAAAACCGTGCGGCCATAGGCCCTATTAGCGCTAATAAATTTTTAACGGCTATACAGGGTATTGATTGATAGTCTTTTGCAAGGGTTAATTTGAAGGATTCATCATCCTCATAAAGAATAGTCACTGCACCTTGTTGCAAGGCATGATTTATATATAAACGTCCATCGGTTTCACTTCCGGGGTAAGCAAAAAATAGACTTCCCGGCTTAACCTTGCGACTATCTAAGGCTAAATCGGTGATCATAATCTCGGGCAGCCTAGCCAGTTCTATTAAGTTGCTGCATAAGTTATGCAAAGAAATTACCGATCCCGTTTGAGTCATTGTTGCACCTCCGGCGGAACTTCCATAACCCGCAATGCACCGGCCATTACCTTAGAAAATACGGGGGCGGCTACAATACCACCGTAATAGCCACCCGACCGTGGATCATTGATCATAACAGAAATGGCTAATCTTGGGTTAGCCGCTGGAGCAATCCCTACGAAGAAACCAATATGCCTATGAGGATCATAACCATGCGGCCCTACAATTCTAACCGTGCCGGTTTTACCAGCCACAATATAACCCGGCACATTAGCCCGAATAGCCCCACCACCCTCTTCTAGCACAGTTTCCAACATGGTTAACACCTGGCGAGCCACCTTAGCATCTATAATTTGTTCACCCGTTTTAGGCGTATCGATTTTCAGTAAGGAAAGCGGTCTTTTAATGCCGCTGGCGGCTAACGTGGTATAAGCCTGTACTAATTGTAAATTGGTAACCGAAAAACCATAACCAAACGATAACGTAGCCAAGGTAAAGGGATGCCAATTTTTATGGAAAGGCAAAAATCCCGAACTCTCCCCCGGAAAATTAACCGCGGTGGGCTGACCAAAACCAAGCCGGTGCAGAGTATTCCATAAGCTATCGGGAGGTACTGCTAGAGTCAGTTTAGTCACACCGATATTACTGGATTTTTGCAGCACCCGAGTTACATCAATCGCTCCATTATTATGAATATCGCGCACGACTTTGCCTTCTATCGACATCCAGCCCGGATTAGTATTGATAGGCGTTTCTGGGGTAAAATTACCATACATAAAGGCATTGGCTACCGAAAAAGCCTTAGCCGTTGAGCCGGGTTCAAACACGTCGGTAATCGCACGATTGCGATAACGACCATCGTGTTCTTGAGGACGATTATTAGGATTATACGAAGGTTGATTAACCATCGCCAGCACTTCACCGGTTTTAACATCAACAACTATGACCGAGCCCGAAGCCGCTTTATATTTTTCCACAGCATCTTTTAATTCACGATAGGCCATATATTGGATACGCCTATCGATACTTAACATTAAATCATGTCCAGGTTGAGGCTCCTTTAATACCTTTAAATTAGCAATAATATGCCCTAACCTATCTTTTATGACTTGTTTCTTACCTGGCACACCCCTTAGCCAGTCATTATAAGCAAGCTCTAGACCTTCCTGCCCCTGATCATCAATATTGGTAAACCCTAATATATGAGCAGCAATTTCGCCTTCTGGGTAATAGCGCCGGTATTCACGCTGTAGATATATACCTGGAATATTCAGTCCTTTCACTTGCGCTGCAAGTGCGGGGTTAATACGCCGCTTTAGATACATAAATTCCCGCTCAGGATCTTGTCGTAGGCGCTGCTGCAGGTCAATTAAGGGAATACCTAATAATCGGCATAATTCGGTAAGATCTTGAGGTTCGGCACTAAATTGAGTAGGGTTAATCCAAACTGAATCTACGGGGGTACTCACGGCAAGAGGCTTACTATTACGATCGACAATCATGCCACGATAGGCCGGGATATCGACAACGCGTAGCACTCGGGCGTTACTTTGATCAAGCAAAAAATCCCGGTTTAGCACCATCAAATAGACCATGCGCCAGATTAAGCCAGAGGCTATTAGCATTAAAAATATTATGGCAAACCAAAAGCGCATGTTTATACTCTTCGCACTGGAATTTTCGGGGTATTACAAAAGCTTCTCGCTATCTTCATTGACTCTCAGGTAAACTCCGGTGGCACAATGCATTCATGCCCACCCAAAAATTCGATGACTGCGAGTATTTTACCCTTTCATAAAAATTAATGGCTAATGGAAACCACATTGATAGCGCGTAAAGCAGGCACCTGCATAGTCAATTTAGCTTGCGCCAACTCTTGAATACGCGAAGGAGTTGCCCAGGTACTTTGCTCTAATAACAATTGCCCCCACTCAACTTGTAAAACATCAGCCGTTTTTTGCGCGGTTTGCAAGTTAATAAATAAGCGCCGGTGAAGATCCCGCACATATACCACACCAAATGCCGAAATCAGCAACAGGCCAATTAGCATAAAGATTGCCATATGTTGCTGTACAATGGTGAACATACTAAACCGTGAAGTTTTCGCTATCCGTTGCGTTAAAACTTGTGTTACCGATGTCATTTTATTTTCTCCACTACTCTTAATACAGCGCTACGTGCGCGCGGGTTACGTTGAACTTCTACAGCTTGTGGCTTAATCCCTTGTCCAATGTTGCGTAATCTTGCAGTTAGCTGTGCCTGCTTAACGGGTAAATCACGAGGAAAATCATCGCCTCTAATATGTGTACGCATAAACCGTTTTACGATACGATCTTCTAGTGAGTGAAAGCTAATAACCGCTAATCGACCGCCAACAGCCAAAACCTCTAACGCCTGCTCTAACACATGGCTAAGCTCAGAGAGCTCTTGGTTTACAAAGATGCGTATAGCTTGAAAACTCTGAGTTGCCGGATTTTTCCCTTTTTCCCAAGCGGGATGTGCGGCTGCAATCACATTGGCTAATTGAGTGGTACTGGCTAAAGTCTGCTGCTGACGTTCTTTAACGATGGCGGCTGCAATCCGTTTAGCAAAACGCTCTTCACCATATTCCCACAATATTTCCGCAATTTCCTTCTCAGCGGCAAATTGCAACCAATCGGCCGCAGAAATACCTTGCTTAGGGTCCATACGCATATCTAATGGACCTTCTCGTAAAAAGCTAAATCCCCGCTCTGGATTATCTAATTGCGGAGATGACACCCCTAAATCTAATAAAATGCCATTTACTTTAGCTTTACAGCCTTGTTCTATCACTACTTGTTCTAATTTGGTATATGAACCTTGTACCATATAAAAACGTGGATCATTAATTTGCTGTTTAGCCCAGATTAGCGCTTCGGGATCTT
>JAQSXL010000051.1 GCA_029256685.1 Gammaproteobacteria bacterium
GGCTCAAGATCGTTGCCTAAAATTTTCATAAAGGTCGATTTGCCACAACCATTGGCACCTATTAAACCATAGCGGTTACCGTTGCCAAATTTTACAGAAACATTTTCAAATAGCGGCCTAGCGCCAAACTGCATGGTAAGATTAATTGTTGATATCAAGGTAAGTATTCCGGAATAAAAATCAAAAAGGCCCGCTATCTTAACTTAAATCGCTAGGTCGGCGCTAGCATAAAAAGAAATTCTTAGAATCATACGGGTTTTGCACTATGGGGATACTTAATCTAGGAGCGAGTTTAGCAAAATGCGAAACGGGTGGTTCAGATAAAATCGGCTGCCAAAAATGACAGCCGATTTAAATAAATTATTCCAAGGGTTGACAGCGAGTTTCTTTAATAAAGATAGCAGCCAACAAGGCTATTAAAAACGCAATGGGTAGAATGGCTAAGCCCATGTGATAATCATGCAGGGTATAAACATGCACCCCATTAACTACAATAGCGTCTTTACTTAGGTCCATCAACCAGCCAAATAGAGGTTGGAAAATGGCTCCCCCACCAATACAGCAAAGCGATACCACGCTAACCGCCGTTGCGGTAATTATTTTAGGACTGCTTTCGGTTACCGTTGGATAACTGATGACTTGAGTACTGGTAGTTAAACCTAGCAAGAAAAATAATATCGAATAACTAATTAAGCTAAGATTAGGTATATAAATGACCGCTAACACCAAAGCCAATGATAATACTGCACCCAACAGCATTAAGGGTTTACGGCGCCCCATACGATCAGACAACCAGCCCATCAAGGGTGCTCCTAAGATAGTACCCGTAAAGATGAGTGAGGTAGGATAAGTCGCTTGTTCATGCGTAAAGTGATGAATTTGCATTAAATACAGGCTGCCCCAAATAGCGCCTAATAAAAAAATGGACAAATTTAGTAGAGAAGAATAAATACCACACAACCAGTTTTGTACTTTAAAATAAGCTAACTTGAAACTACGCCAATAACCTAACTCACTTAAAAACTTATGTTGCTCAAAATCAGCGGCGGCGTATCCTACTGGATAGTTTCTTACATTAAGCATAATAATAGCTAAAATAACCACCCCTAACGCAGCATCATAGATCAGCGCTTGGCGCCAGCCAAATTTTTCTACCAGCATGGTTAAAGGCGTTTGGGCTACCATGCCACCCGTCATGGCCATAGTGACAATAAGTCCAGAAACCAAGGCCATCATATTGGCTGGAAACCAGCGCGAAGCTAACCGGATACAGCTTAAAAAACAAAAAGCACTGCCAATCCCCGTTAAAAAGCGGAAAAAAGCCGCCAAATAATAATTAGTAGCTAAGGCAAAGGCTAAGGTTCCCCCCGCACAAATAGCCAGCGAAATAAAAATAATCCGCCGAGTGGAAAACCTGTCGAGTAACATCCCTGCAAAAAATAAAAAGATTACGTTAGAGTAAAAATAAACGGCAGATAAATAACCCAATTGATGGGCATTTATATGAAAGTCACGCATCAAATCGGCATCGATAGCGCTGAACATATTCATTTGAATAAATTCATAAAAGAAAAATAATGCAGCTGAAAAACAAACGATCCAGGGCCTTACGCCTAATCGAGTCTTAGTGGCCGTATTTGCCTTAGCCATTGTTATACTATCGCCAGAGATAGTCATTGTTACTTCCTCATTTACTTTAACTATAATTTTAGTCCTTAACCTAATACTCTTTTTATCCTAAAAAGAAAAAACTTATAAAATACGATGGGTAAAAACGATAAGTGCGACTTACTGTCGCACTTAATCACTGACTTAATCCAGCTCCTTAAGCGGCTGGCAATAAGTCTCTTTTACAAAAAAGGATAGCAATAAACCAATAATGAAGCTGATGGGCAAGATAGACATCGCCACAAAGAAATCATGGCTTGAATAAATCCTGATCCCCTGCTCCATTACCCCATGCCAATTATAATCCATTAGCCAGCCGAATAAGGGTTGAGCAATAGCGGGACCCGCCATAATTAAAAGGGAAGCCAAACCCGTTGCAGTACTTGTCATCGCCGTTGGATTGCTTTCTGTTACCACAGGATAGCTAATGACCTGGGCGCTGGTAAAAAATCCCATTAGGAAAAACAACAGCATGGCCAAGCTTAAGCTCAAATGAGGAATAAACATCATAGCCAGCATGCTAAGAATCGATAATGCCGCACCTATAATCATAGTAGGTTTTCTTTTACCCACACTATCCGATATCCAACCCAGCACCGGAGAACCTACAATTAAGCCAAAAAAGGCCATACTGGTGACAAAGGAAGCCTGAGTGCGTGAAATACCATGGACTTGCTCCAGATACATAACGCCCCATAAAGCACCTAACAACATTAAACCTAGATTAAGTAAACTAGTATATAAGCCACAGAACCAATTTTGTGGATTCTTAAGCGCCATTTTTGCAGTTTCCCAAGCACTGTATTTTGACAGCTCTTTTATATGCTGAGTTTGCTTAGCATTAGGCGGCGTATCAAAGACAAACCACCAAATCATTCCATAAATAATGACGCCCAAGCAGGCATTAAACAATAGAGCATGCCGCCAACCTAATTGTTGATCGAGATAAGTAAGTGGGGTTTGAGCAAACACTCCGCCCAGCATGGCGATCGTTACTATTAAGCCTATGACTAATGCCATACGGCGTGGAGAAAACCAGCGTGAAGCCAATCGGATACAGGCAATAAAACAAAAGGCATTACCAATACCCGTTATAAAACGGCAAATTTTGGCTAATAGTAATGATTCTGAATAGGCAAAAACTACGGTACCCGTTATGCAGACTAATAGCGCACTAAGAATTATCTTACGGGTAGAAAATCGATCAAGAATCATACCGGCTGGGAATAAAAATAGCACGTCTCCCCAGAAATAGGTTGCCGATAAATTGCCAAGCCCCGTGGAATCAATTTTAAAGGCCTTCATTAACTCCATACTGATGGCATTGAACATATTCATTTGAATAAATTCATAGAAGAAAAACAAAGCAGAAATTAGGCAAACAATCCAAGCAGAATATTCATGAATATTTTCTAGCCGATCCGGCCGGGCGAGCGCTTTACAATTAGCCAAGGTATTGTCTCCTATAGATTAAACAATGAAAAATTGATCCGTTAAATAATTGAGGGGTCGCTGTATATTTACAACAAAGAGGGAAAAACACATTGAGTTGGAAAGAATATCTTTCATTTATCATCGATATATAAATAATATTAAGTACGCTACTTATTTGGCGCTATTTTATGCGAAAATTAGCTGGCTGACTACTGCAAATTTTAGCTTATTGCCGAATTAGTTAACGGCAAGCTTAACCATGAAACAATTGACTTGACTTAATTTGACCGCCAAGTCGGGTTACTAGGGAGGTTCGTATTTTCAGCAAGGGCTTACCTAACAAGCTCTTGCATAGCGGGCGCTCATTCTTTTAGGAAGCACGCTCGTTATAATTTTGTATTTTACCCTTTTTTTTCATTAAGACGCCGAGGGTACAGGTACTATAGACGTTGAGCAGGGTCAGAATGGGATCAATAATGGGCGTTATGGTGATTAATAGTACGGTGCCTAGAGCAGTAGGTAAACCTAAGGGTTGTAATACATAGGCTAAAACACTCACACTGGCGATTCCGGGCACTCCAGATGCTGCGATACCTGCCAATACTGAGGTTACGACTACCATAGCTAATTGAATAAGGGTTAAATGTTGTCCATACAGCTGGGCTACAAAAATACTTACGATAGCCAAGCGCAAGATACTCGCCGGCCGGAATAAATTTACGCCTAGCGGAATAATTAACTCCACGAGATTCCGCTCTATGTGTAAATTTTTTTCTAAACTCTGAATCATGGTAGGAATAGCCGCGAAGCTACTACAGGTGCCAAAACCGATAAGTAAGGGTGTTTTCAAAACAGCGATAGATTTAAAATAAGTGAGTTTGCTGTTACGCCAAATAACCAGACTGCAAACGATTAGTAAAAGTAACCCACTCGCATAAATTAAAATAACCAGATTCGCAAGAGCGGTGAGCTCACTCCATTTGATTTGCGTTGCATAGCCCGTAAATAGAAAACATAGGCCTATAGGTAAACCACACATAATCCAGTCTACCATCTTGAGTAAAGCCAGGTAAAATACGTGTAGATTTTCCAAGGTTTTCTCGGCACTTGCCAAAGGCACCAGACCCAATGCCACCCCAAGCAAAATGGAAAAAAATAACACGGCTAAATTATTGCCCTGGCTTAAGGCATGAAAAATATTGGTCGGCACCATGCCGGTTAAGAAATCCATAAAATTTTGGCAATCGCTACAACCTGCCGCGGTCATTTGCGTATCAATTATTTTCTCACTCAATAATTGCTTGGCTTGCGCGTTTATCATAAGACCCGGCTTGGTGATTAAGGCGGCTAAGACCCCAAAGATTGCCGTTACTAATAAGCCCATAACCAAGAAACCCGTTAAACGCTTCAGCATGTCTGCGATATAACTGGCCCGTAATAATTTGCCAAAGCTCGAGAGAATGGCGGTTATCATAATAGGCAAGATGCACATGCCCATCAAGCTAAGGTAAAGCCGACCTAATGCAGAAAGTTTTTTAGCTAACAGCGGATCATTAAACCCAATGACTAGACCTAAAAAAATACTCGCGATGATTACCCAGGGATTTGTAAGCCAAGCTTTTTTAACGAAGACCATGCCCTAGACTCTTTATAATATATACTTTGCAAAATAATAATTTTTCAAGTGGGCATCTTTATTTTCTAAGTCAATCAACCTTAATGCCAAATCAAACCAAGCTAATAAGTTCGGATGCTCCCAGGAAACGGCGATGGCAATGGGCTCAACCCTATCATTTAACTTACTAATCCCCGTATATAAACCCGCATCGACTTGCTCATCTAGCCAATGCGCTAAGGCAATTTGATAGGAAAAAGCAGCAAACAGCTTGCCTTGTTTAACGTCGTTCATCACATCGGCCATGTTTTCATAGTAGACATAATCGGCGTTAGGGAAATTTTGTTTAGAATATTGTACATAGGTACTGGATTTCAACAGGCCCATTTTAAGGCCGGCTAATTTTTCTGGCTGATTAGCAGGGTCGGTAATTTTATCTTTTGCTGCGGTCAGACGATTATATAACAAGGCTTGATGCAAATATAAATAAGGGCGAGTAAAGCGGACTTTCTGAGCCCGTTCAAGGGTGGGCGTTATCAAGCTCATCGCGATATCAACTTTCTTCTGGTTAACCAGATCTATCATTTCATCGTAGGTCTTCGCTTCTTGGTTGAACACTATTCCAACCCCTAACTTTTCAGCTAAATATTTAGCCAGCTCAATATCATACCCCGATAAATGACCGGCCTTATCATGCATGATAAAGGGCGGGTTATCTTTGCTGAAAATGCCAACTATTAATTTTTTCCGATTGAGGATCTGTTCTATATCGGCAGGATAGCTAATTGCGTAACCATATGAGGGCCAAAGCCCCATGAAAAAAAAATTCAATAAATATAACAAAACTTTAGCGTTTTTTCGCATTAATCCTATCCTGTCCGCTCGCTTCTGAGCCAACTTTAGCATTAATAAACTCAAATAAACAGGGGGTTAACGCTTGTTGAAAAATAACCATATAGCGCTTTAAACTTGCATTTCTGTAACAAATAACGATAATGTGCCAATAGTTTTTAATAAAGAGTTTTACTATGCAAGCTAATCTTACCATCCCAGAATCAGAATTGATCCTTGATACAGAAGGCAGAATTTATCATCTCAACTTATTACCCGAAGAACTTGCTGATACCATTCTAACCGTAGGTGATCCCAACCGAGTTCCCGAGGTTTCTAAATATTTTGACTCCATTGAATTTAAAATTCAAAAACGCGAACTCATTACCCATACAGGATATTTAAACGGCAAACGCTTATCCGTTATCTCAACCGGCATGGGTATAGGCAATATCGATATTGTTTTTAATGAGCTTGATGCTTTAGCTAACATTGATTTAGCAACTTGTAAAATTAAACCCGAAAAGAAATCCCTAACTATCGTGCGGATCGGCACCGCGGGTGCTTTACAGCCCGATATTCCCATTGATAGTTTTGTCACTAGTAGTCATGGGTTAGGGCTTGATAATTTGCTGCATTTTTATCAGCAAGAAAATTCGGCTGAGGAATTGGCTTTGCTCAATGCTTTTTATACTCATTTTGACAATCTTAAGTTACCTCCGCCTTATATTGCTGCTGGCAATAATGGCCTAATCAATTTATTCCGTGCAGAAACCATTACAGGCATTACCGCTACTTGTACCGGTTTTTATGGGCCACAAGGCAGAATTTTACGCCTAGGATTACAAATACCAGAGTTTATGGATAAATTACAAACATTTAGCTATCATAATCACCGCCTTACTAATTTTGAAATGGAAACCTCGGCTATTTATGGGTTAGGCCAATTGTTAGGCCATCGTTGCTGTTCAATTAGCGCCATTGTCGCTAATCGCGCGGTACAGAAATTTAGTACTAACCCCTATAAAACCGTTGATAAACTGATTCAAATGGTACTAGAAAAAGTCACAAGCGAACAAACACAATGCCAACCAGACAAACTGCGCAAAGTCGGTTAATATTATACCCACAACCATCAAATTTTCCGGTGGGCGCAAACCATTTGAGCCACCGGAGTTTTGTTGCAAACTTGCTTGGGCTTGATTCTCACGAGCGAACTTTGCCCGGCATATGGCTCCCCATAATTTTTTCAGTGGAGTAAGTGTGAATGGCAAAAAGTATTACGTGTGTGGTACCCGTTTATAACGAACAACAAGTGATCGCAGAATTTATTCCGGCACTGGATAAAACCCTTAAAGAGTTAGCTTTCCCTTATGAAATTATCGTAATCGACGATGGTAGCCAAGATAATACTATGGCCATTATTCACGAATTACGCCACCAATATCCTATTCATTATCTACGCTTTAGCCGCAACTTTGGTAAGGAAAATGCCCTAAGTGCGGGTTTAGCTCATGCCAAAGGGGATGCGGTTATTCTAATGGATGCCGATTTTCAACATCCATTAGAAATCCTTAAAGATTTCGTTGCCAAATGGCAGGAAGGTTATGATATGGTCTATGGGGTACGCAAGGGTCGTAAAGACGAAGCCTGGTTAAAACGAGTTTGTGCTAACGGTTTTTATAGACTGACCTCGCAAATTATCCGGATTAATATCCCAGCCAATGCCGGTGATTTTAGGTTACTCGACCGGAAAGTCGTGAATGCCTTACAAAAATTACCCGAACGGAACCGGTTTATGAAAGGTT
Organism: Gammaproteobacteria bacterium; assembly: GCA_029256685.1. GTDB lineage: Bacteria > Pseudomonadota > Gammaproteobacteria > JAQSXL01 > JAQSXL01 > JAQSXL01. Next base: position 7,357 of record JAQSXL010000051.1, read on the forward strand.
TATATAGTTGGGTGGGTTTCAAACAAATTGCCATTCCCTTTGAAGTTCAACCGCGAGCCCAGGGTAAAACCCACTGGAATTATTACTCGCTACTTGATTTAGCCATCACAGGTCTCACCTCCTTTTCCGCTTTTCCCTTACGGATGATAGCCTTAGGCGGCATTGTCATCGCCTTCTTGGCCTTTTTATACGCCTTGTGGATTGTACTGAGTACTTTTCTATTTGGTATTATAACCCCCGGTTGGGCAACTATCGTGACTACCATCATGTTTTTTGGCGGCATACAGTTATTTGCTATAGGCGTGGTGGGCGAATATATAGGCCGAATTTTTGATGAGGTCAAGCAACGTCCTCATTATATCATTGACGAACAGGTAAGTTTTGATGATAGCCAACGTTAAAACCACTCATCGTTTAGCTTTTTTTACCGGAATTGGAATAATTTCCACATTAGTGCATGTAGGTGTGGTAGCGCTCTTGGTTAGTTTTACTCATCTTCATCCACTTACGGCTAATATTATTGCCTTTTTCACCGCCTTTAATGCCAGTTATTTTGGCCATCGCCGGTTCACCTTTGCCAAGCTCAAAAATAACAAGCGCTTACAACTACCACATTTTTTGTTAGTCGCCATGGCTTCCGGCTTGTTAAATGAATATCTTTATTATTTATTTCTGCACTATACCCATCTTCATTACTTGGCAGCCTTGTGTATAGTCGTCAGTCTAGTGGCAGGGTTTACCTTTACCGCTTCACGGTTTTGGGCCTGCCGTTGAAAGCTATTGGTGTCGCGAAATAGAAAAAACAGAAAAAATATTTCTAGCGTCTAGATCACCATAAGTCTGATAAATTATAGTCGCTCGCGCAGATAACGGGGTGCATCATTTGCCGTAAATTAAGGTCTAACATCGCACTATAGCCAGACGCTTCTGTTGAGCTATAGCATTTCATCCCGCTCCTGCCGTGTGTGCGTTATATCAAATGGATTTGCGCGTGATTTCTTTGTCTGACAAACTATAAGTATCTAACCAAAAGTTTTCCGGTATTTTAACAGTGGGTGGCGCTAAAGTGGGGTCCCCAACGCCCGCAGCTCTGCGAGGACGATGGGGTGACTTGAGCGACAGGACCCATTCTTTTAGCCTGAAAACTTTTGGTTAGATACTTATACCCCGTACTCACCCGTGTCATCCAGGAGAAAAACCGTCATGAAACGTATAGCCGATAGCCAACCAGCAATGACACAGGCTAAGAAAATAAAATATTCTGCCAAAGAAAGACTCTGGCAGAATGGCTATTTTATGAACATCTTGGTACGACAATCTGGCTTTAGCCTGAATAAGGTGCCTTACAAATTGCGTATCGTTGAACTGTGCCGATTAGCCGTACAGCAGAATGGCTATGCGCTTGAGTATGTGCCTGTGGAATTGCGCACCGCTGAACTGTGCCAATTAGCCGTACAGCAGAATGGCAATGCGCTTGGGGATGTGCCTGAGGCACTGCTTACCGCTGAACTGTGCCGATTAGCCGTACAACAGAATGGCTATGCGCTTTGGGGTGTGCCTGAGGAATTGCGCACCGCTGAACTGTGCCGGTTAGCCGTACAGCAGAATGGCAATGCGATTGGGGATGTGCCTGAGGAACTGTGCACCGCTGAACTGTGCCGATTAGCCGTGCAGCAGGATGGCATTGCGCTTTGGGATGTGCCTGAGGAACTGCGCACCGCTGAACTGTGCCGATTAGCCGTACAGCAGAATGGCGAAGCACTTGGGAGTGCACCTAAAGAATTGCGCACGGCTGAACTGTGCCGATTAGCCGTACAGCAGAATGGCTATGCGCTTGAGTATGTGCCTGAAGAACTGCTCACCGCTGAACTGTACCGATTAGCCATACAGCAGAATGGCAAGGCGCTTGAGTATGTACCTTACAAATTGCGCACGGCTGAACTGTGCCGATTAGCCATACAGCAGAATGGCAAGGCGCTTTGGGAGGTGCCTTATGAACTGCGCACCGCTGAACTGTGCCAATTAGCCGTACAGCAGAATGGCCGTGCGCTTGAGTCTGTACCTGAGGCACTGAGCACTGCTGAACTGTGCCAGTTAGCCGTACAGCAGAATGGCGTTGCGCTTGAGTCTGTACCTGAGGAGCTGCGCACCGCTGAACTGTGCCGGTTAGCCGTACAGCAGAATGGCGTTGCGCTTAGGGATGTACCTGAGGAACTGCGCACCGCTGAACTGTGCCGATTAGCCGTGCAGCAGAATGGCGATGCGCTTGACTCTGTACCGATGGCTTTATTCCTAGATTCGGGCTTTTGCTTACAGATGGCCAAGCTCTCTGGTATAAGTCTTAATCATGTGAAAGACAGCTTGATCGATGACACCTTTGTGAATGCCATCCTTGACCATTATCGCTTGCTTTATTTTCAACAAAGCACAGGCCCTACGCTGTTTAGCACATATCAACAACCGACCTTTTTTAGCCAATGGCAAAAAGTGACAACAGGACCAGCCGTCACGTCTGAGCACCCGGCAAGTTCGTTAATCACCTTTTATTTTCAATAAATCAAGTGCTTGCTAGCCACACACACTTACAGAATAAAAAGAAGCCTTGTAGCGACTAAGAGAGTGGATCATTGGAATTTCGCGACAACCACAAGCTAGAATACCCTTTTTTAAAAAACTTAAGCCTTTTTAAAGCGGCTTAATTTAATTTGATAACGCTCACAATCTTGCTTAAAGCTCTCACTCATTAAATAGCCATATTCTTTACTACGGGCTCCTGCAATGAGATCTATGGCTTTTGTAGCTTGTAAGCCCGGATGACACATCATTAAACTGCCACTAGGCGCTTGTGCCAAAAAACGATTGACTAAACTCGCATAATCCGTTTGATCGGAAAAATCATAAATCCCACCAAAACACGGATTGTGAGGTATTTGATCCCGCAATAATAACTGTTTAAAGTGATAGGCCCCCGTTAGCGCTAAAATCCAAGCTTTTAAAAGATGGGTATAGCCAAGGCTTGGAAATACACTGCGGATATAGCTGCCATTTTGTTTTAATCGCTTTTGATATACCTTTAGCAATACCTCTCGCACCCTAGGCAAATGATGCACATGTTGATGACCATCGATAAAATCGGGTAAGCGGCCGAAGGCTTGCTCAAATTTATCCAACTGGGCATTGAGTTCCTGCTCGATAAATTTAGCCGATAATAATCTAAATTGACTACGTAAAAGAAGCTTCATTAAACTTGGCATGGGCTTGTTTCTATCCGCAACAAAATAACCTTCGGTTAGATTAAAATGTAACCCTATATCAATCTCGGCCCGCAGCTCTAGCAGTTGTTTTGCCTGCTGCGCTAAATTAATCACGTTCACCATGCAGCTTACCGCCGATAAGCGTTGCATAGCCACTAGCTGTCTAATCCCTTGCGAGATGTTAGGGTTTAATCCATAATCATCGGCACATAAAATAATCTGTTTTTCTTGAATCATGGTTTTTAATTAAATGCTTGTCAGTCAATCATCATATAATGCGACTTCGCCGAACACCAAACGCTATTTTTGTTGGTTTGTTATTATTCACGTGTTAGCCTGGACCTTAGGCCCTAGCCTGCTACGCGGAAGTGTAACCCATGATACGCTTGAAGGCATTGCCTGGGGGTTACAATGGCAATGGGGTTATAATAAACATCCTTTCCTGACGGCTTGGGTTTGTGCGCTGGTTACTAAATTAGCGGGAACAGTAGACTGGCCTGTCTACCTTTTAGCTCAAATTGCTGTAGCCACTACCTTTTTTGCAGTCTGGCGTCTTGCCAATAAAATCTTACCTAGCCTGCATGCCCTACTTGCCACCTTAGCATTAGAAGGCGTATTGTTTTACAACTTAAACTCTTTTAACCTGACTCCCGATAGCCTGCAATTGCCCTTATGGGCCTTGCTGGTCTTATGTTTTTATAATGCGCTGACTACTCAAAAGCTGCGCAACTGGTTGCTAACGGGCTTAATGGCTGCTCTTTCCATTATGACCAAATATCAAGTCGCCCTATTGTTTTTACCTATGTTGTTATTTTGTATTATAAATCCCAAGGCCCGGCAAAGTTTCACTAAACCGGGCCTTTATTATGCCCTGGGCTTGATGCTGCTATTACTTAGCCCACATTTACTCTGGTTATACCAAAATAATTTTATCACCATTACCTATGCCTTCGACACTCCCGCCGAATACACGCATCAGCATTATCCTTTAGCCCACGTTATCTATCCATTGCGTTATTTAGCTAATAATCTAGGTAATATCGTAGGCCTATTTATTTTATTATGGCCTTTTTACCGCAAACCGCGGGAAAATTTATTGATAGGAACCTTTAACTGGCAATTTTTATTATGGCTGGGATTAGGACCACTGCTATTATCGCTGCTACTGTGCGCCATGACGGGTAGTCATTTCCCGCCGCGCTGGTCTACGCCCTATTATGCTTTATTAGGCATTATAGTGATTGGCTGGCTAAAACCACAAATCTCTAAAAAACG
>JAQSXL010000052.1 GCA_029256685.1 Gammaproteobacteria bacterium
TCCCTTGCCAGGACATAGGGGTATAAGCCAACCTTGTTTTTCAAGGATGAAAAACTATAGAGCGTACAAGGAGGTATTCACAGCGTGTTGGCATTACCCCTATGTCCTGGCAAGGGAAGATTTATGAGTAGGAAGGGTATTAGATAATCTTAGGCAGATGGCTAATCTACTTAATGAACCATTCGATAAATCTCGTCTTTCAATTTCAATTTGGCGCTGAGGCCATTTAGCTTTATACTGATGGGCCTTTTTCATTTTAAAAGTAAAGCTATGCAATTTATTGATTTAAAAACCCAATACCAACACCTTAAAACCGAGATTAAACAAGGGATTGATACTGTACTTGAACATGGGCAATATATCATGGGACCTGAGGTCACCACCATGGAACAGCTCTTGGCAGATTATGTAGGGGTTAAGCACTGTTTAGGTGTTGCCAGCGGCACCGACGCCATTTTAATGGCCTTGATGGCATTAGATATTAAAGCCGGCGATGAAATTATCACCACCCCTTTTACCTTTTTTGCCACTGCAGAAATGATAGTTTTACTGGGAGCTAAACCTGTTTTTGTGGATATTGATCCTAAAACTTATAATATCGATCCACGGCTCATTGAGCAGGCAATTACCGATAAGACTAAAGCTATCATGCCCGTTAGCTTATATGGACAATGCGCCGATATGGATACCATTAATGCGATTGCTAATAAATATGGTATAGCCGTGATTGAAGATGCCGCACAAAGTTTTGGGGCTAATTATAAAAATAAAAAATCGGGTGGTTTAAGCAGTATCGGGGTTACTAGTTTTTTTCCATCTAAGCCCTTAGGTTGCTATGGTGATGGTGGAGCCTGTTTTACCAATGACGATCAATTAGCAGAAAAAATGCGTTGGATCCGGATACATGGCCAAGACAGACGTTATCACCATCCCGTGATAGGTATTAATGGGCGGCTAGATACCATCCAAGCGGCCATCATTATTGCTAAGATGAAGATTTTTCCACAAGAGGTGGAGCAGCGTGAGCAAATAGGTGCACGTTATACAGACTTGTTATTAAACAAAGTAGTAACGCCTTATTTAGCGCCCTATAATACCCACGTTTACGCACAATATACCGTACAAGTTGAACAGCGTAATTCAGTGCAAGAATATTTACAGGCGCAGGGCATACCCACCGCCGTGCACTATCCCATACCTTTAAATTTACAGCCGGTATTTGCTTATTTAGGCCAACCCAAGGGGAGTTTCCCCTTAGCTGAGTATGCGGCCGAAAGAGTTTTAAGCTTACCTATGCATCCTTATTTGACTTTGCAGGAGCAACAACAAATATGCAATGGGTTATTAAAATGTTTAGCTCAGCAGCAAGTCAGTGGGTAAGTTTAATGTTAAGAAATCCGATTTGAAGTTAACTTGATTGTGAAAAAGAAATTCTTAATTATAACCAGCGTTTTTGCCAGTGGCTTGCTAATAGTCTCTAATCTTGGTGCAACTACCGATAGAATAGGGGGGCGAGTTGAAGAGCTTGAAGCTAAGCAACTGGGTTGGCTGTTTTCTAATAATAGTCCTAGTTTGTGCCGTGGTTATTATCAAGAGCCCGTGTTGGCGTTATTCCTCCCTCCCGGACTCACTAACGATCAGTTTGCTATTAAAGCGGATTCTGGCAGTTATGTATTAAATGGTCAGACTACTGTTTCGGGGCATGTTGTTATTGCCGAGCAGGGTAGACGAATTACCGCTGATAAGGCGCAGTTTTATAGTGTTAATCCGCAGCAAAAAATCATTGATTTGCAAGGAAATGTCATGATGCGAGAGCCTAATAATTTGCTTATCGCTAAAAAGGCTCACTATATTTTGGGACAGTCACAAGGTAGTTTAGATGATGTATTATATCGCTGGTCCTTGGGAACTCCCTCATCTGCCTTATCCGCCGACCAAAAACAACGTTTATTGTATGGTTTAATAGGTTGGGGTAAAGCCCAAAAAGCAGAGCAGCAATCTAAAACCTTGGTTACGCTCTATAACAGTAATTTTACTACCTGCACCCCACAAAATGTCGTTTGGCAATTACACACCCGTCAGTTAACCCTGAATCGTGAAACAGGCCGTGGAACTGCTAAGAACATGGTACTCAAAATTAAGGATATTCCGGTTTTTTATACGCCGTATTTTAATTTTCCTATTGATAAGCGCCGCCAATCCGGTTTTTTATTTGGTACCTATGGTTATTCTAATCAGTCAGGTGTTGATATTAATATTCCTTATTATTGGAATATTGCGCCTAACTACGATGTAACTATTACGCCTCGCATCATGGAAAAGCGTGGCATGCAACTCAATGGTTTATTCCGCTATTTAACGCCCATGACACAAGGTACTTTTGCTTTAGAGGATTTACCTAACGATAAAATTTTCCAGTCATTTAGGGCCGATGCAAAAACTAATTACCCGGCTAGCCCCCTGCTTAATGATCTATTAGCGACTACCGATAACCGCTATTTATTTCACTGGCACAATGACACTCGCTTTAATGATAAGTGGTCAAGCACCATTAACGTCACTAAAGTGAGTGATGATTATTATTTTCAAGACTTAGGTTCTAACCCTAATGCCATTAATGATAGTCAACTCATACAACAAGCCGAGCTAAACTACACGGATACCCATTGGAGCTTTTTAGGCCGTTTACAACAAGTACAGACTTTGCATCCCATTAACCGTCCTTTCGTGCCTGATCAATATAGTAGGCTCCCCCAATTACTATTGACGGCAAACTATCCTCAAATTGGTTGGGGATTAAATTATAATTTTAGTAGTGAATTTGTACATTTTGATAGACCACGCGATCCCATCACCCACTTTATTTATCCAACGGGTAATAGATTTAGTCTTAGACCCAGCTTCAGTCTGCCCTCACAAACGGTCTGGGGTTATGTTACTCCGACCTTACAACTAGAGCTGACCCATTATGATATTAGTAATGCTATCGCCGACAAACCTAAGAATATTAATCGAATTCTACCTATTTTTAATATCGATGGTGGCTTATATTTTACGCGTACAACTCGCTTATTGGGCCAGAGTTATGAGCAAACTTTAGAACCGCGTATTTTTTATCTCTATGTCCCCTATGTTAAGCAAGCCGACATTCCCGTTTTTGACGGCGCATGGCAGCCGCTGACCTTTGCACAGTTATTTAGCACTAACCGTTTTACCGGTATCGATCACATAGGGGATGCTAATCAAGTAACGCTTGCCTTAACAACCCGGTTTGTTGATCAAGACAGAGGTATTGAAAAATTACGTGCCAGCATTGGGCAAATTTATTATTTCCAAAATCGGCGAGTAGAGCTACTTGATCCATCGACGCCTGCGGGCATGCTTGCTCCGCAAAGTCAGTTGGGTGCATTATCATCAACGGCCCAAGTATCACCTTTAATAGGTGAGATAAATTATTATATTGCCAATAATTGGCATTTGATTGTTAATGGTGGTTATGATGTCGAACAAGGAAAAATATATAGCGCTGGCGCTAATTTTCAATATATGCCAGGCGCCGGGCGCTTATTTAATTTAGGTTACAACTTTATACGTAAGGGTGATCTCTTGCCTAATGGACAATTAACCGATTTAAATATGGCCGATGTCAGTTTTGCTTGGCCCTTACTCAGTAAACAGTGGAAGTTAATAGGTCGTTGGAATTATAATTTAGGCCAAAGCCATGTACAGAATGCATTTTCGGGATTAGAGTATAATACCTGTTGTTGGGCTATCCGGTTTATCGCAAACAAAAGTTTTACGGCTTTTAATGAGGTAAATAATCCACAGTATAATACCGGTTTTTATCTGCAGCTACAGTTGAAGGGCCTAGGGAATTTTAGTACCAGTGATCCAAAGGCATTGCTAATGAACGGTATTTCGGGTTACCAGAATAATTTTGGAGAGATATAAATGGTTAGATTTTCTAAACAGCTATTGCTTAGTGCAATGATCATAGCATTGAGCACCGTAAGTTATGCAAAGCCAAAAACGTTGGATGCTGTTGTGGCAGTAGCGAATGATGAGGTTATTACCCAAGCTCAGCTGGCTCAGCAAGTGGCTTTTGTTAAGCAAAGTCTCACTAAACAACATACTCCACTACCTTCTGATAAGGTATTACGTAAGCAAGTTCTTGAGCATATGATAAGTTTCAGTTTGCAAAAACAATTGGCAGAAAAATATGATATGAAGGTGACGGATGCCGATGTAGACAAGGCTTTACTATCTATTGCACAAGGACAGCAGATGTCTCTAGAGCAATTGCGCGCGGCTGCCATGGCCGATGGCGTTGACTTTAATAGCTTCCGCAAGCAAATTCACGATCAAATTCTCATCCAACACGTACAGCAATCCGCCTTACAGGATAAAATCAAGATCACCGATCAAGAAATTGATAATTACCTGCGCGTGTTAAAAGCGCAACCCCTGCAACCTAAAATTTACCACATTCAGGATATTTTAATTAGCTTGTCCGATTCACCTACTTCGGAGCAAATTCAAACCGCTAAACAACGTGCCGAAAAACTCATACAAAGTTTGCGCCAGGGCGCTAACTTTGATCAATTGGCCGTTGCCGAATCGGCCGGTGAAGAAGCTTTACAACGTGGGGATTTAGGCTGGCGTAGATTAGCAGAGCTTCCTAATATTTTTGCTGAGCAAGTAAAAAACAAACAAAAAGGTGATCTAGTTGGACCCATTCGGGCCGATAATGGATTTCATATTTTAAAAATTGCCGATATGCGAGGGGATGTGCAAACGCATTATGCAAATGAAGCCCATGTTCGTCAAATTTATTTAAAAGCTAATGCTAGTTATCCTGCTAAGGTGTATCAACAAAAGTTACAAAAATTGCGGACAGAGCTACTTAAGAGTGCGGATTTTGCTAAGTTAGCCGAAGCTTATTCGGATGACCCTATTACTGCTAGTAAGGGTGGTGATATGGGTTGGATAAAAGAGGGAATGGTTTCACCCGCATTTGCTAAGGCAATTGAAAACACGCCTACGGGTAAAATTAGTCAGCCTTTTGTAACGCCAGTGGGTTGGCATTTGATTCAGGTGTTAGAACGTAAAAAAACCGAAGATACGGCCGATTATAAGCGCGATCAAGTTAAGGCCATGATTTACCAGCGTAAATTCAGTGAAGAAATCCAAAGCTGGTTACAACAATTACGCAACAGCACCTATGTGAAGATTACGGATCCCACCTTAGCGGATGAGCAGAAAGACTAGAAATTTATTAAAGGTAAACGGTTAATCCGTTTACCTTTCTTTAGCAAAAGCTGCCTCTTTTATAAAATTCACTTTCGCATAAATAGCGTAAGTATAAATTCACATCCACGAGCTAAGCGATAATCCCATTTCTCACTTCAATTTAAGATGTTTCGTACTCAGAATAAACTCATATTTTTGATTTTTATACTCAACAATCCGCACCATCTTTTTAAAATATGAAAATTCATAAACTCTGCTGCGGAATCTCGGTTATACCCATTCTTTTAAATATAGCCATTATCATTTAATTATAAAAAAGGTATTAAATTTATTGTCATGCCTATGAAATAATGCTAACGTCTTCTACTAATAAGTAGAAATCTGGTTCATGGTAAATCTTTGGCATAAATTCAAACCTTGGTTGTAGAGTAAACCACTGGAATTAGAATCTAATGCCTTCTATCAAGAGATGTTGCGGCGAAAAAATAGTGTAAGGGCGTATTTAACCCCTTTATTATTGGAGAACAACTCATGCCAAACATAGGATTCGATACCGCTAGCGAGCAATTCGCCTCTGTAGATCCCAGTGTGATAACTAGCGCTAGTACCTCGGTAAACAGTCCCAGCAATCAATCCACTACCAGGGTTGCCGCTAATCCTTACGTACCGGCAGCCAAGCCTTCATTTAGCGATGCGGTAAAAACTCGACTTCATCAGTTTATTGCAGATTTTGAGGGTTTAAAACAAACTTACGCGCGCAGGCACCCCCTTTGTATCAGTAATATTCGGCTTCGCCTCAATGAACTCAACCATAAGTTGAATCAGGCGGATACTCTGAATACAGATATGAAATTATATTTTTGCATCAAGGCGTTATTGCAAGACTCTTTCAGTGGTCGTACCACGCGGATTTTATTTGGTGGTTTTGATACCTTTGGTTATTTTAAATTCAAGCATGATTTGGCTGTCCTTTTTCAAAGCGCCCATACCGACTATTTACTGCGTACTGGTTTAACCCTGCCAGAACTCACTACCAAGCTAATGGAAGTTCAAACTCAAACAAAGCAAGCCTTAAAAACCGCTTATAATGAGGCTATCAGAAATATTCAAACTCAACATGCGGCCGAAAAACTGCGGTTGGAAACCGACAAGCAAAAACGGGAGGAAGAAAACCAAATTCTGGAAGGGGAAAAACTGATCTTGGAAAATCAAAATAAAACCTTAGATGAGCAAGCGACCTACCAAGCAAAGGCGAACATCGATTTACAGCAAATCGTAGGCGAGTATGAAACCGGTAAGCGCTATGGCAAGCTGGTACAGGAAAATAAGCAGCTGAAGAACAATAATCAGGCACTTAGGAACAGTCATCTAGCATTACAAAAAATGGTCGATGCCATAGCCGAAGAAAAAAGGGATGGGTTAAAACATCTACAAGCAACCGTTAATAATATTACCAAGCGTTTCGATGAAAGGCTTGAGCAAAAGCTTGTACTACAAAAACAAGAGCTACAACAACAGCATAAACTGGATATGGAGCAACAAAAACAAGCCATAATTAGCGAGCTTAAAATAGCCCACAAAGGCAAGCTGAGAATTCCAAGTCGTTATTACTGCTCTATCAGCAGGGAAATCATGCAAGATCCGGTTATGATACGTGGAGATAAGGATCAACACTGCTTCGAGCATACAGCGATTGAGGCCTGGTTAAACGATAATTCTACCCATCCTATCACGCGTGAGTATCTGTATGACTGTACACTCATCGCTAATCAGGGCTTGAAACGGGACATCAGGGATTTCATGGAATCTGCTGATGTTGAATTACTCAATAATGAGCATGAGGCGGATCACCAAACCTATAACGAGCTACTGCATCAGCCAGCTAGGGTTTCTCTTGCACCGCAACGCTTGTTCCAGCAAGCCACGACTTCTTCGGTGAGCAGTAGTAGCGTTCATACACCAAACCAAGGTTTAATGCTGTAAATTACTAAACCTGCACTTGATCTGGGCGAAAAATACTCGTTTTGCGTAAGTCCTATTGAAATCATTTTTTCCGTAGAGCTTGGCCGTTAATGGCGGTTATGCATAATGAAATGGACTCCTCCATTTAAAAACGGCATCACAATGTGCCAAAATAATCTTGTGTGATTATTTAACTATAAACAGAGGAGTCAACTATGAATATTACATTACTAGGTATTGATATTGCAAAAGATGTTTTCCAACTGCATGGTGCAGATGCGAGAGGTAAGCGCGTGTTAACCAAGAGGTTAAAGCGTAAAGAATTATTGTCCTATTTAGCAAATTTGCCCGTATGTTGTATTGTCATGGAAGCCTGCGGTGGGGCGAATTATTGGGCAAGGGAGATTAAGAAGCTAGGCCATGAAGTCAAGCTGATTAGTCCGCAATTTGTAAAACCGTTTGTAAAGGGCAATAAGAATGATAGCCGGGATGCTGAAGCGATAGTCGAAGCGGCCAGCCGTCCGCAGATGCGTTTTGTAACGCCTAAAACCGAAGAACAACAGGATATACAAAGCCTGTTACGGGTGAGGGAGGGTTATCATAAAATGCGTACTCAACTGGCTAATCAAATACGTGGCTTACTGGCCGAGTATGGGCTCGTGATAGCCAAAGGTATCAGCCCGTTGCGTAAAACCATTCCTGCGCTGGTCGAGAGAGATAAGGCCACGGGTTTAACAGAGAGAATGAAAGAATTAATTGAAACCCAATATAACATGTTGCTGATAATAGAAGAGCGCATAGCCGAATGCGATAAACAGGTAGAACAGATGGCTAAGGATAATGAAATCTGCCGGCATCTGCAAAGCATAGCAGGTGTTGGGGTATTAAGCGCGGTTGCAGTAGTGGCTACGGTAGGTGAGGGTAAAGAATTCAAGAATGGCCGGCATTTTGCAGCATTTCTAGGACTTGTTCCTCGGCAGCATGCCAGCGGCAACCGAAATCAACTCTTAGGGATAAGCAAGCGAGGCGATGGGTATTTACGTAAGTTACTGGTTCATGGCGCAAGAGCTGTGTTGATTCGAGCGGATAAAAAGCAGGACAGGCTAAGCCAGTGGGTTACAGGATTAAAAGCCCGTAGAGGCGCTAACCGGGCGTGTGTCGCCTTAGCCCATAAAAATGCCCGTATTATTATGGCCTTATTACATCAAAGAAGTACTTATCGGCAGGCGGCTTAATAGAGGTTGTGTTAATAAAGCGTAAGTTGTAATGATGTGTTCATAAGAATTGCGAAGAATAAGCATGTTGATGGTAAATAGGTCAGACCGGCACGTTCAGAACCTGAAGAGTTCTTTGGCTAAGTAATTAAGCCGCTTGCATGATAAGGTGAATGTGCGCGGATTTCATCAGGGCACAACTGTAAACATACAATGGATAAGCTATTGCTCAGCTTGATGCCGGATATATGACTGCAATGGCTTCTTTACAATTAACGTATTATTCTTTGACAATAAGGAGGAGTTGATATAAGAGCTCTACTGAATATACAGTTGTGAATAAAAGATAATAATAGCTTAGTGGATATTGACTTAAATTATTTTAAGGATTGCTATAACAAGCTCTTGACAAGATGTGGGAAATTCACCTACTCACAATTCTTGTGGATAACTCTGTGTGCAACTAACAGACACCATGCCCTGGCTTGGCTCCGCCAGCCTGGTCAAAAAACAAGCAATAGTCGCTTTAGACTCTGCCAGTTGCGTTCATGATACATAACTAACGGTTATTTATCCAGAATGGCTTGATTAATCCTATCCCAACCATAAAAAGGTAAATTGACTACCTGTTGTTGCTTACACCTAGCTCAGCCTGGTAAAACTTTAAGCTTATCCTAAAGTGAGTTCCAATTGCTCACTCAGATCTAGCCATTCCGTTTCCGCTTGGTTTAACTGAATTTTAAGCTCAGCCTGCTTGGCAAGATAATCGCCAAGCTGCGAGCGCTGTTCGGTTTGATAAAGTTCGGGATCGGCCAACTTCTGCTCAATAGTTTCTAGCTCGGCGGTATATTTAGGCATGATTTTTTCTAGTTGTTTAATTCGCAGTTCTAATTGTTTAATGAGTTCCCGTTGCTGTTTACGTTCTTCTTTAAGCCTGGTTTTAGCTATAGGCGCTTCGGGTTTTTGACTTTGTCTAAATGCGGTCAACCATTGTTGATAATCCTCTAAATCACCGCTGAACTCGGCCACCTTATGATTGGCTACCAATAGGAATTGTTCAACCGTGGTGCGCAACAGATAACGGTCATGGGAAACCACCACCACCGCGCCTTGATACTGCTGCAAGGCTAAAGTCAAGGCAGCGCGCATTTCTAAGTCTAAATGGTTGGTAGGTTCATCGAGTAATAGCAAATTGGGCCGTTGCCAGACAATCAAGGCTAAAGCCAGGCGCGCCTTCTCACCGCCCGAAAAACTTTTAATGGCGGTTAAAGCCGTGTCGTTGGAAAAGCCAAAGCCGCCCAGAAAATCACGCAATTGCTGCTCGGTAATTTTAGGCGCTAAGCGTTGCATATGCTGTAAGGGGCTTTCCAAGGCATTGAGCTGCTCTAATTGATGTTGCGCGTAGTAGCCAATGCGTATGTCTTTAGCCTGCTCATACTGGCCATCTTGCAGGCTGAGTATACCGGCCAGCAATTTGATTAAGGTGGATTTACCTGCGCCATTGGGGCCCAGCAAACCAATTCTTGCACCTGCTTCTATGCGCAGGTTCACCTGGGTTAAAATGGTTTTATTCTCATAACCCAGATGAGCTTGCTCAAGCTTTACTAAAATAGGTAAGGATTTGGCCGGCTCAAAAAAGCTAAAATTAAAAGCTGACTCCGCCTGTATGGCTGCCACCAGCTCCATGCGTGCTAAGGCCTTGACTCGACTTTGGGCTTGTTTAGCCTTGGAGGCTTTGGCCTTAAATCTATCTATAAAACTTTGGGCGTGAGCAATGGCACGCTGTTGTTTTTCATAAGCGGCTTGCTGTTGCAATAATTGATTGGCACGTTGTTGTTCAAAGGTAGAGTAATTACCGGTATATAGTTTAATTTGCTGCTGTTCAAAATGTAACATGTAATCTACCGCTGCATCTAAAAATTCACGGTCATGTGAGATAAGCAAGAGCATACCGGAATAATTTTTCAGCCATTTTTCCAGCCAAAGAATAGCATCCAGATCGAGGTGATTAGTGGGCTCGTCCAACAGTAATAAATCACAGCGGCGCATCAAGGTGCGGGCTAAGTTTAAGCGCATGCGCCAACCGCCCGAGAAAGCATTGACGGCTAAGCTATACTGCTGTTCGGTAAAACCCAGGCCATCTAATAGTTTGGCAGCGCGAGCCGTTGCGCTATAAGCCTCTCTATCGGCTAATTGATTATGTAAAATAGCGGTTTGGTGATGATCGCCCGCCTGTTCGGCTAAGGTTAATTGTTGTTGCAATGCCATGAGTTCTAAATCACCGGCAATGACGTAGTCTATGGCCGGAATATCGTGCATGGGCATATCTTGCGAAACATGACCAATAATGAGCTGCTGGGGTAAAGAGATTTGCCCGCTATCCGAGCTTAGTTCATTGAGTAATAATTTAAAAAAACTGGATTTGCCGCTGCCATTGGCACCGGTGATACCGATCTTTTGTTTGGCGAACAAGGTAAAATTGACCTGGTCGAATAAGACCCGGCCACCAAATTGTAAGGCAACATCAGTAAAGGTTAACATGGCATTATCTTGAATGAATTTGAGCTATTTTAGCAGGATTCTTAGCGACTCATCAAACTTAGATACTTAATCAAGATTTTTAATTGACAGTAACTTTGACTGTTTAGCCGTATTTCAGCATAATGTGATTACCCTATTTTTTAATGAGGTAAGTCATGTTTAAAAATATTCTTCCCGCTTTTTTAATTGCCGTAGGGATTGCTTCCGCCGGTTATTCGGTGGGCTCTGCGATTTCGCAAAATCAAAATTTTAATCGTTATGTTTCGGTCAAGGGCTTAGCAGAAAAAACGGTTAAATCCGATAAGGCTGTATGGCAGCTTAACTTCAGTTATGCCGATGATGAATTAGCCAATGCTTATCAAGGCATCGCTAAGGCTCAAGCGGTAGCAAAAGATTTCTTACAAAAGCAAGGTTTCACTACCCAAGATGTAGAATTACAACCCGTATCTATAGTCGATAATGATGCCAATACCTATAACACTAATACTAAAGGCAAGCGTTACATGGCTAATGCCGGCATAGTGCTTAATACTCAACAGGTGGATAAGGTAAAAGAAGCCGTGCAACAAACGGGTTCTTTAGTGCAGCAAGGGGTGTTAATCAATAATTCCTTCGTCCGTTATCTGTATACCGAATTGAATGCCATTAAACCCGGTTTATTGGATGAGGCAACGAGTAATGCTAAGGCCGCGGCCGAATCTTTTGCACATAATGCACAAAGTAAGTTGGGTTCTATTCGCCAGGCTTCGCAAGGCTTATTTTCCATCAGCGATATTAGCGATGCTAATTCTGGAACCGATGTCATGAAAAAAGTACGGGTAGTAACTTCGGTAGATTATTTTCTTAAATAACCGGCTCACCCCGCTGAGCTCATAAAT
>JAQSXL010000053.1 GCA_029256685.1 Gammaproteobacteria bacterium
ACAGATGGCTTACTTGAGGCAATCGACTTTGCTACCAGTATCAGCTCATCAACTGTTCTACAGTAAGAACTTGCTAGGTTGGTTAGAAATCCAAAATATGGCAAAGCCAAAAAATTATTTTAAGGAAATTGATGAGGTGTGACTATACTTAGCTTAGCATTTTAACTAACTTGTGCTATGTTTTTAAATATGAGTACTATATCGGTTAGGATTGTTATCTATTATTCGACAAGGAGGGGGCATGCAAGAGCTTAGTGTTAAACACTTGAAAGCGTTTTTAATTATTCAGGTGATTTGCTTAGTCAGCGTACTTGTTCTATTAGCTATCGAACATCGTTTAATTTTGATTTTTAATTTATCGACGGATTTAATTTATGGTAGCTTGTTGTTTGTATTTAGTATCAGCTTAATCATATTATCAAATACCCGGCAGTATGCGAAATGGTGGTTGATTAGCTTGAATTTGCTTGGAATCATCATTACATTTTTTACCTTATTATTTATCTTTGAATATACTTAGGGTCTGTTGACCTTGGGTTTCTATACTGCAAAAAGAATATAATTGGTAAAAATCTGCGCAAATCCTCGTTTGAGAGCGACTATTCGGCTCAAGTTTGCGCGGATTTTCCCTAGCTTCCCTCTTCTGTCGTTTATACTAACCCAATGTCAACAGATCCTAACGCTTTTAAGGTGCGTAAGATATTTCTTACAAAATATTATAGATTTTGGGTGAATGCTTTTTTAAAAAAATTGTAATAGAATAAATTTCACTTATGGATTAACTGTAATCCTAAGCCATGCAAGGAAGTTTAAACGCGTTGGTTACTAAATAAATAGAGCTATAGTTCTAGGAGTGCAACAATGGCAATCGATATTATTCATTTTAAATCCCACAGGGAAGCCGCTAAACCTGGGATAGATAAACGTACCACGGAACGCGCCGATATCCGCCGCAAATATGAGCTAGGTGAGCTTGTATTAGAAGCTGGATTAAGCGGCGAGTTATCGACAGTGGTGTTAGGCATGCTGCTTGAAGCAAAGGCAAAACTTGATAGTAAGGAAGGACAAGAATGGCGCCGCCGCTGGTGGTCTAAAGGTGATAGAGCACTTACTAAAGCACAGCATCAGGCATAGTTTTGAATAAAGTTGTTTAATAAGTGATGCCCCCCCTGGGTTAAGATAGACTCGGGGTGAAATTGGATGCCTTCCACCGGTAAACTTTTGTGTTTAACTCCCATAATTTCTTTTTCATGGCTTGTTTGTGTCCAAGCCGTTATTTCTAAACAATCGGGTAGAGTGGTTGCCTCTGCCAATAAAGAATGATAGCGGGTTGCGGTAAAGGGTATGGGTAATCCCGCGAATACGCCAAGCTTGTTGTGATAGATAGCCGACGTTTTACCATGTACTACTGCTCGCGCCCGAATTATTTTACCACCGAAATTTTGCACAATGGCTTGATGACCCAGACAAACGCCTAAAATGGGAATTTTATCGCAAAACTGCTGAATAACGGCTAGCGATATACCTGCCTCATTAGGTGTGCAAGGGCCAGGAGAAATAACGATGTAGTGAGGCGCCAAGTCTGTAATGGTTTGTAAATCGAGTTCATCGTTACGATAAACTTTTACCATTTGACCCAGCTCTAGGAAATAATGCACCAAATTATAGGTAAAAGAATCATAATTATCGATCATCAATAGCATATTATCCTCTTCCCATTAAACAACCTTCCCTATAGTTCAAGGTTTTATGTCCTATAAAACAAGGTTGTTTTATAGCCATGGGCGACTCTTATGGAACTTTCATTAGCAAAAATGGTATTAGCTACTAGCGAGTTCAGCGCGCATGGCCGTTATGGTTTCTGCGTAATTAGAGCTTGCGAAAATGGCCGAACCCGCAATAAAAGTATCGGCTCCTGCGGCTGCAATGGCGGCGATATTGTCTATTTTTACACCCCCATCAACGGCAAGGTTAATAGTTAGACCACGGTCGGTAATTATTTGCTTGGCCGCTTTAATTTTAGCTAAACTACCGGGAATAAAGGATTGTCCACCAAAACCCGGATTGACAGTCATCATGAGAATAAGGTCTAACTTATCAAGTACAAAGTCTAAATAGTTTAAGGAGGTAGCTGGATTTAAGGCTAAGCCCGCCTGACAACCTAGGTCATGAATGAGTTGCAAGCTTCTATCTATATGCAGAGAGGCTTCAGGATGAAACGTAATACTGCTAGCTCCTGCTTTAGCAAAAGCCACGATTAAATCATCGACGGGTTGTACCATCAAATGTACATCGATGGGAGCGTCAATCCCATAATTACGTAAGGCTTTGCAAACCATGGGGCCAAAGGTAAGATTGGGAACATAGTGATTATCCATCACATCAAAGTGGATAATGTCTGCTCCAGCCTTAAGCACAGCCTCTGTTTCGGCACCTAAACGCGCAAAATCGGCACTTAATATGGAAGGAGCAATGGTGTAGTCTGACAAAGTATTTTCCTTAAAAATCTAGTCTATAAAATTATAAAGGGATAATGGCCATTATGCTACCGTTTGCTGTGGAACTCGGTGTAAACTTGGATGTTGCTTGTTACCGGCTCACCCACCCTAAGCCCCTAAATTTATATGTCTGAGTCCTGATGGGTAACGCTGATTAACAGGGCACAAAAAAATTAAACAAGGTTTTATTTAGCAGTATAATTATTAAACTAGTTAAAATTAGTGGGGAAAAGCATGAATGATAAACCTTTGTATAATCGTAATACACTTAAAGCCATGTTTTTTAAACCAAACGAGTATATTAATGCATTGCCCCAGGATGAATACTTCCAGGCTAGATTAACAGAATTTAGAAAAAATTTGCGAGATAAAGCGTTTCGCGATAGCTTGTTAGCAGGTGAAAATCGCCATGTTTTCCAAACGATAGAAGCTTCGACTTTAACTGCTAATATAAAACCCATAGAAACTATTGTAAACTCGCGTGTAGCAAAAAAGATGGCAAAATCGGTTAACCCGCTGACTATTCAGGCCGGTCATTCATCGCCTAAGAAAAAAAAGCGCAAAAAAAACAAACTCATTATATATAGCGAATCAGCCCAAATATTACCAAAGGCTAAGTCAATACAAACTAAAAGCGCCCGTGCTTTGTATAAAGCGGCCATTGAAATTCAAGATTCTAGGGAAAAACTCAAAACTGCCGTTAAGCGATACCAAAAAATTTTAATCGAGCTTGAGAAAGGTAAACCTCAACTCCCCCTAAATGAAATCCAAATTTATACAGAGTTACATAATTATATTACCCTGCAAATTGAATTGATTAAAAACGCACCGGCTTATTACTATATTCAACGAGCCCGTTTCAATGAGACGCGGCTAACAAATGATAATATAAGCTGCGACACCATAGGATGGAATGACGTTATTTCCGATTATGTCACCGGAGAGATGCAGCTTAAATTTGACACCCAGGAAGATATCCTCGCAAAAAAGAGCAGCTTATACAAATTGATCAGCTTATATCAAAAGTTAAAGGACTTACCTAAAGCCATTAACTATTGCAACAAAATACTCAATACTTATCCAGAAGATGCAAAGGCTTATTATCTAAGAGCCGTGTCTTATGACTTAAACAAGCAATGGTTACTCGCTTTGACCGATATCAGACAAGCCTTATCTTATAAAGCGAACTTTCCCAAAGATGAAAACATCGATTATGAAGATGACGCCCAAAAGCTATGCCTGAAATTAGCAGCGATGCTCATGGAGCCTGAGCTGAATATCCAGCAGCCTGCTTATCCTGGCTTATAAGATTTTTAGGTTAAATATTAGGATCTGTTGGCATTGGATTTCTATACCGCAAAAAGAGTATAATCGGTAAAAATCTATGCAAATCCTAACTATAGCTGCGCGGTTAGATATAATGAAAATGCCAATAAAATGATTATTTAGCGCAACGGTGATGAGGTGAGTGAGTTATAGCAGTAACTTGCCATGGTTTTCACTCGCACTGTTAGCTTATTAATGGCAATTTGCCAATTAACTGCGCCTACTATTGCCCCGGCCATCACGAAAAAACAAGCTAATGCTAAAGCCGTATTCAGTTTGGCCTCATGGAAGGCGGCTAAGAGTAAAACGGAGATGATGGGGTTGCCATAAGATAAACAGTTTAATAATTTAAAATTGCCATGTTTAATGCCGTAATCCCATAAAAAATAGGCGCTACCAGATGTACTAAAGCCAATTACTATAATAATCAAACCTTGGTTAAGCGTTGGAATAAGGGTAGATTCAAATTGAAAATGAGTAATAGCTGATAATAAAGCCCCGATTCCACAATACATGCCTATCATTTCCATAGGAGTTTTACCATAATGGCGCGCTACTAAGGTATAAACCGCCCAAATAAGCGCATCGAGCAGGGCTAGCAAATAGCCCTTTAAATAAGTCCATTGAAAATGAGTAATCGTAGAGCCATCGGTTAATAAAATATAAAAACCAGTTAATCCTAACGCACCTGCCAGTAAGTGTTTGTAAGTGAATTTTTCAGAGGGTAACAAGCCTGAACCTAAAATAACGAAAATAGGCCATAAATAATTTATTAAGTCCACGTGAGCGGGCGGGGCATATTTAAATGCGGCAATATAGGTTAAGTCGTTGCCATAAATACCGATTACGCCAACTAGCCAAATTAATAAGGGTTGCTTAATTCGTTTCCATTGCTTTTGTAAGGTCAATTTAATGGCTATAACGAAAAAACTAATGGAAAGCGCAATGGTTAAAATTTCAAAGGTGGGAATATTTTTTAATTGAGCCACCATGAGAGGCGATAAAGACCAAAGGGCTAGTCCACTATAGCCAATAACCGTTGCCCAGGAATTTATTTTAGCCTTTGGCATTTTAGGGCTCCTCTATTTAGTTAGCGGTAGTGCTAAAAAATAAAATACTCTGATACCTATTATACGGATAAGCTTGATAAATCAGTATTTATTTTCTAAATGTTGTATGAAAATATGGGTATTGCTTCATGCTGATTTAAGGGGATGCGCTGAAAAAATATCTTTTAGCTATAATTCTTGCAATAGTTAGTAGTCAGTGTTTTGCCTATCAAGCTACAGGTTTACAGATACTAGGGCAATCTCAGCCTGATATTGCCCTAGTAGTTTGTACTTACAAATTGTTAATTTCAGCCTTATTCTACTAAGCCGTAGTCGCGTAATAAGGCATCGATTTTAGGCTCTCTGCCCATAAACGCCTTGAACAAGTCCATGGGGTCGCGTGAGCCACCTTGCTCTAAAATATTATGTAAAAATGCCTGGCCGGTTTTTGGATCTAAAATCCCATTTTCTAAAAACTTACCGAAGGCATCGCAGGCGAGTACCTCTGCCCATTTATAACTGTAATAACCGGCGGCATAACCTCCCCCAAAAATATGTCCAAAACTATGCTGGAAACGATTAAAACCAGGTACTGGCACCACCCCAATTTGTTTTCGCACTTCATTTAAAATTTGTTGGATATGAGCGCCTTGCTGCGGATTAAATTCCAAATGGAGGCGAAAATCAAACAGACTAAATTCTAGCTGACGGATCATTTGCATCCCGGCTTGAAAGTTTTTAGCCTCTTGCATCCGTTCCAGGAGTTCAGCTGGCATGGGTTGATTGGTTTTATAATGTGCGGCCATTAAATCCAGTGACTCTTTATGCCAGCACCAATTTTCCATGAATTGACTAGGGAACTCAACGGCATCCCAAGGCACACCATTAATGCCGGCCACTCCGGGGTAATCGATTTTAGTGAGCAAATGATGTAAGCCATGGCCGAACTCATGAAATAAGGTAATGACTTCATCATGCGTTAATAAGGCCGGTTTGTTTTGAGTGGGCGCACTGAAATTGCAGGTTAAATAAGCCACTGGAATTTGCAGTTTACCCTTTATATTGCGATATCTGCCACGGCAATCGTCCATCCAAGCGCCGCCCCGTTTCTGTGGTCTGGCATATAAGTCCAGATAAAACTGACCTATGAGTTCATTTTGCGCATTGTGGAGGCTAAAAAATTGCACCTCGGGATGCCAAACATCCGTATTTTCGGTGCGAGTGATGCTAATGCCGTATAATTGGCCGACTAGGCTAAAGAGACCCGCCAAGACTTTATTAAGCGGGAAATACTCCCGAATCTCTTCCTCGGCGATATCATAGAGTAATTTTCTAAGTTTTTCGCTGTAATAAGCAATATCCCAAGCTTGTACCTCGGTAGCACCGAATTCATCTTTGGCCATTTGGCAGAGTGCCTGATAATCGGCTATTGCAGCAGGACGGGCACGTTGGGCTAAATCATATAAAAAATCTGTAACCTGCTGAGGTGTTTTAGCCATTTTTGTCGCCAAGGAGTATTTGGCAAAATTATCGAAGCCCAAAAGTTCGGCAAGTTCATGACGTAGTGTAATAATTTCATCCATAATGGTGGAATTATCGTATTGACCCGCCAGTGGGCCTTGATCGGAGGCACGGGTAGTGTAAGCCGTATAAATCTCCTGGCGTAACTCTCTATTATCGGCATAGCGTATGACGGCATCATAACTTGGAAAATCCAGGGTAAGCAGCCAACCCGTTTTATCGTGCCGTTTAGCGGCCTCTTGAGCCGCGGCTAATGCGCGCTCCGGTAATCCTTGCAACTGTTTTTTATCGCTAATAGGCTTTTGCCAAGCATCGGTGGCATCGAGCAAATGTTCTTCAAATTTGGTAGAAAGTTCTGCTAAGCGTTGTTGTAACTGTTGATAGCGTTTTTTCTTATCGGCAGAAAGGGCGACCCCCGCAAGGCGAAAATCCCGCAGTTCATTATCAATGATTTTGCGTTGAGCAAGCTCGAGTTTTTGATATTCACCGTTTTCAACTAGGCTGGCGATCGCCTGATAAAGGGCTTCATTTTGGCCGATTTCGGTTGAATACTCGGTTAGTTTAGGTAAGCAGGCATTATAGGCTTTACGCAAGTCATCCGAACTCACGACTGAATGTAAATGGGAAACGGGCGACCACATATTTCCCAGCTTTTCCGACATTTCTTCTAAGGGTTGTATTAAGTTCTCCCAGGTAAAGGGCGGTTTTTGCGCCAATAAAACTTTTAGTTGCTGGCGGTTTTCGGTCAAAACCTTGTCCAAGGCGGGTTCAATGTGTTCGGTTTTAATTTGGTTAAATAGGGGTAAAGCCGTTGCTTGTAGTAAAGGGTTTTGCATAAGAGTTCCTTAGCTTCTGATGAATATTTATCTTTACTTGATTGTAGCTGGTTTTGCCAAATTGTAAAAATACGAATGCAGTTTTTATGTATACCTAGCCATTATTTAAGCGCTTATAGAGGATAATATCTAAAAACAATAGTTGATTCTTGAGTAACTTTAGATTCTTCCTCGGTTTGAGGAAATTGTTTTTTATAGCGAATATAATCGAGTAATAAAGCTTGTATATTATCATTAAGCTCGCATACCTCATCAAACGTAAGACCGTGTATTTTATCTAGATCTTCATTTTCCATATAAGGTTGTAATGTGGCGACTTGGCGAAGAGCTTGATTAAGCTGTAGATGCCAAGTATCGTAAATTTTCTCGGCCTCAAATGAGCCGGCACGAGGTCTACTCTTAAGTTCTTGGACGGGAATTTTATTTAATTTAGTTAATAATTCTTTAGTTCTTTCATTTTCATTATCAATATTGTTAATAATACGTAAAGTTCGTGGCGAACATTGGTCAAAATTCTTTAATTTTTCTAGGACAGCAGTCAGGGCTTCACGATAATCAAACCTTTGAAATATGAGATTGGAATTTTTATAATGACGAAATTTTTGCATGGCTAACCCCTTGCTATAATTGTAATTAGTTAGATTAAATTTAATGAAATTTGCCTTAGAGGTATATAATTAAACTAGTAATGTCATGGGTAGATTTTAGTACTATCATTATTATCTACTTCTCAATGACGGTAGGTAATATTGATTAAAAATTTTAACATGTATTACTCATATATTCTGTAATTATTAAGGAAATCATGATGAAATTTATGTTGATGGCGGCTTCTCTACGTAAGGACTCGGTTAATAAAAAGCTGATTAAACTTAGCGCCAAACTACTAGCGCAGCAAAACTGTGCCATTGATTTAACGGATTTTGCCGAATTTAATTTACCTTTGTACAATGGTGATATTCAGACACAACAGGGTATACCCGAAGTTGCCCATGTCTTTGTCCAGCGTATGCAAGTGGCGCAAGGTTTGATCATAGCGAGTCCCGAGTATAATTTTTCCACTCCCGGGGTTTTAAAAAACCTAATCGATTGGGTATCTAGAATAACGCCCATGCCCTGGAGTAATCAAAAAATATATCTCATGTCGGCCTCACCTTCTTTGATAGGGGGTAACCGAGGCCTTTGGCATACTCGAGTACCCTTGGAAGCCTGTGGTGGAATAGTTTATCCTAACATGTTTTCTTTAGCCTCCGCTTATGAGGCCTTTACCGAAACCGGTGAACTCAAAGACGCTAAGTTGCAAGAAAGATTAAGTAATGATTTAGCGGCTTTTGTTGAGTTTAGTAGGCGTCTCGCATGATGATTTTAAGATTAGCTGGAGAACGCGGTCTTACTAAAACGGCTTGGCTGGACAGACCTTAAACCATAAAATTGCTAAGGAACGTTATCTATGGATGCAACAAATTAGGGGGCGTTTAGAGGGTGAGGGGCATTCAATAAAGTCGGGAGATGGTATAGCCCTTCAAGAGCTTACTAACCTGCAGATAGTGGCTCTTGAAGATGCCGAATTTCCCTTATTTGACTTGATTTAAGAGATTTTAGACCCTTTTACTAGCTTTTTATAGCGCGCTTTAGCGGCTTTTAAGAAGGCTTTATATTTTTGTGTGGTGGGTGGGAACTCCGAAACTATTACTTTTTCGGAGCCGACGGGTAGTACGGGTAGATCAGAAACTTCCGGATTAAATTGCGTATCTTTTTGCAGCGCCTTGAGTTGTCTGCGCCGGGATTCGAGTCTTGACATAGCCATGATATACCTCCTGAGTCAAAAATTCAGACATCTAGCGCTAGACTTCATCACTCTGCGACTTACCTCCTTGAGCCGGTATTTTCTGAGAGGGATAGTCTTCAGGCACTTTTGCTTGAGCCTCCTGAGATAAATCAAGCTTGTTCTGGGGGGATTTTTTTAAGGAGTCTTGCGGTTTATTATCTTTACTAAAAACTGATTTAGCCATGGTATACCTCCTCAAGTTTTTTATAAATGTTTAATTATTATACAGGATTGGCTGGTTTTGCGGTATGCTAAAACTACCAAATACCTCGTTTAGTAATCATCCCTATCTCCCGACAGGGTCAAAATAAGGCCATAGAAAAAACACTCCCAAAAGTACAGAGTTTATAAAATCACCTGAATTTTTTAAAATCGGCTTTTTAATATACAAGTTTTAGTAGAGATTGATTTGTAATGGAAACTATACAAGTATGTCTATTATGCTAATG
Source organism: Gammaproteobacteria bacterium (assembly GCA_029256685.1). Taxonomy (GTDB): domain Bacteria; phylum Pseudomonadota; class Gammaproteobacteria; order JAQSXL01; family JAQSXL01; genus JAQSXL01. The sequence goes on from JAQSXL010000053.1 coordinate 9,508, forward strand.
CAATTAATAACAAGAAAGCTACGATTAATTATTTTTGCTATAGTTAATTAATTGTAGCTTAAGTTAAGAGAAAATAAGAGTTAATGAGGCTTAAGCTGCTTTGGTTTTTTGCCATGAAATAGATCATGGAACTTAGGATCTTCGGTCATTTCATAACTAAAAGAGATGTCATCTAGGGAAATTTCGGCTTCAAAATTACGACGGATACTAGGGGTTTTAACTTCATCTACCGCAATATCATCGGTATGTTTAGTAAAAACTGAGTGGGTCACCACACTAGCCATAATATGCCTCCATTAATTTTATATCAATTTTATTATATAAAATTTAGGGCGTGAATTAAACTAAAAAAAAAGCGGTGTGACGCCTAAAGAGGTAAAAAGCGTTCTTACCAGCCTTGTAAATGTTGCTGAATGAGCTGTGTAATAACCTGAATATGGTCATCTTGTGCATTGAGGGCTGGAATATAATGAAATTTTTTCCCGCCAGCTGCTAGAAATAATTCTCGGTTTTGCATGTCAATTTCTTCTAATGTTTCTAGACAATCTACGGCAAAGCCGGGGCAAATGATATCGACTTCGGTAATCCCTTGGTTAGGAAGTTGCGCTAAGGTTTTGTCACAATAGGGTTGTAACCACTCGGCTTTGCCAAATCGTGATTGAAAAACTAAACTCCAATTTTCGGCGGTTAGTTCTAATTTTTCTGCTACTAAACGGGCCGTTTTATGGCAATAGCAATAGTAGGGATCGCCTGCTAATTGGGAGCGCTTTGGAATGCCATGAAAGGAAAATAATAAATGATTTTGTTGGCCATGAGTTTGCCAATGTTGCCTAATACGGCTAGCTAAAACTTCGATATAGGGAGCAAAATCGGCATAGTGATTAATGAAGCGGGTTTCAGGTACAAACCGCCAAGTTTTTAGGATATGGCTAATTGCATCAAAGCTTGAACCCGTAGTAGCCGAGGCATATTGTGGATAAAGTGGTAAGAGTAGAATTTGTCTAGCGTTTGCTTGCCTTAATTGTGCTAAACCCTCTGCAATAGAGGGATTGCCATAACGCATCCCCAAGGCAATTTTAATGGGACGAGCAAGAATCGATGCTAGCTGTTGCTCAAGTTTTGCCGTAAGTTGCTGCATATGAGTAAGCAGTGGCGATCCTTGCGGGGTCCATATTTTTTGATAAATTTTAGCGGAGCGTTTGGGCCTAAAGGGCAATATAAATCCATTTAAGATAAGCCACCAAAGCGGTCGTGGAATTTCTACCACCCGTGGATCTGATAAAAATTCACGTAAATAAGTGCGTAAGGCAGTGGGTGTGGGAGCCTCTGGCGTACCCAAATTAGTAAGCAAGATGCCAATGGGCGCTGAATGACCATGTGAGTAATTTGAGTTACCTTGATAACGGGATTTCATGAGTGATTGTTTAAATATGGTTATAAGTGGTTAAGTCTAATCAAGTTTGTCGATCGTATCATGCTAAGCTTAATTACACTATAATTTAATAGCCTTCTTTAGAATTAGAAATTTTATTTTAGCTAGGATAGCTACGCGCTTGCTAGGGTTTAAAAAGACAGCGTCACGGCTAAGCAATTGCAGGCTAAAACGGTATTAATTAATGAGCATACCGCCTTCCGTGCCGATTGGATGCCCTTTGGCGGCTATAAGAAATCTGGCCTGGGAGTGGGCGGAATCCCTTATACCATGCGAGATATGGTGTATGACAAACAGTTAATTATTAAATACACCTAAAGTATGACTTCCGATTTTAGATTTTTTAAAATAAAATTTTTAAATAGTTAACGTCACATTTACAGCCCCCCGGCTGTATTTTCAATAATTAGGCCATAAAGCCGACAGGCGGTTGGCCCAAACAGCCGGATAATGTTTTTTCGCAGAGGCGTAAGACCGGTAATGAGGGCTTTGGTTGCTTTATCGCTTTGGAGGTAGACGATGTTAATGCCTTCCATACACTGGAACCGCACGGTAGGATTTTGCACGGGCTTTCCTAATTGATTAGGTAGTGTTTCGTCTTTTTCCTTCAGCGTTTGGCGTAAGCGGTATTGGGCGATGTTATACACCATCAAGCATAAGGTCATGACCATCATCAGGGCTTCAATACGCCGTGGCAGTTTTAAGAAGATAGAATCGACCATAAACCACGGGTCTTTGAGAAACCGAAAGCCGCGTTCAACTCCTTGTTGGTTTTTATAATCTTCCAAGAGTTGTGCATCGGGATAGGTATCATAGTTTAAGTCATTGGTCGCTAAGATAAACCGCCCTTTGCTTAATAAAAGAGGTTCAATAGCAGAAGTATTACGTTCAGGGTGTGCTTTCACCTGATAACCTTTTATCTGTTTGGTGTCATCCGCCTTAGGCTTACCCCGTTTAGCATAGCGCTCAATCGCTTCACATTGATGGGTAATCGTATGGAGTGGATACTGCTTTTGGATACGCCCTATGGCCTTGACGGCGTCCTGTTGGCAATTAAATTGCTCA
>JAQSXL010000054.1 GCA_029256685.1 Gammaproteobacteria bacterium
ATTGGCAGCCTATGCTGATAGTATTGGCAGTACTTTCTATGGCTCTGGGAAATATTGTGGCTATCATCCAGAATAATATTAAGCGTATGTTAGCTTACTCATCCATTGCCCACATGGGTTATATGATCTTAGGTTTAGCTGCCGCGACGCCCGAAGGCTATGCAGTTGCCATATTTTATATGATCAATTACGCCATTATGTCGGTAGGGGCTTTTGGGGTTATGGTACTTTTGAGTAGAGAGGGGTTTGAAGCAGATAATGTGGATGATTTTCGGGGACTCAATGTACGTAATCCTTGGTTAGCCTTTATGATGTTGTTGGTCATGTTTTCCATGGCGGGTATTCCACCTATTGTGGGCTTCTTCGCGAAGTTGGGAGTACTTCAGGCCTTAGTCAATGCAAAGATTATTTGGCTGGCAGCGCTGGCTTTAATTTTTGCTATTATCGGGGCTTATTATTATCTCAGAGTGGTTAAGGTCATGTACTTTGAAGCACCCGATGATTCCTCCGTGCTTAAAATAACCAAAGGTGCGCGTTTGATGATTAGCATTAACGGCTTAGCCGTATTGTTACTCGGTATTTTCCCAGGCAGCTTGTTAGAAATTTGCAGAATAGCCACTCAAGCTTGAGTGGCTCATAGTTGATTGGTTATAGCCCCACAGGATTTATTTTCAATGGGGTTTTGAACTCTCTATTGTTTGACAAAGGATATAATAGAAAAAGCCTCTTTGTAACAAAGAGGCTTTAAATTAGCAATGTCAAACTAGGTGCCTTGTTTAAACCGCAGATTCATCCGGCAAGGTAACGTTAAGTTCAAGCACCGAGCAATCATCTTGGCGATCGAGCTCTACCTTAACCTTACTAGGATCGATAGGCATATATTTAGCGATGACCGCCAGTAATTCTTGCTCTAACTTAGGTAAAAAATCGGGTCCTTGACGTTTAGTTCGTTCATGCGAAATAATGATTTGTAAGCGTTCTTTCGCAACACTGGCAGTTCGTGGTTGGCGAATGAGGCGAAATTTATCTAATAATCTCATGCAGTTGCTCCTTCTTTGCCGCCAAATAGCCGCTTAAGCAGGCCTTTTTTCTGCACTTTAATAAATTTCATGGGGATATCCTCACCTAAGAAACGGCCCACGGCATCTCTATAGGCTTGGCCTGCATCACTTTGTTCATCTAGAGCAACCGGAACACCTTGGTTAGACGCCCGTAATACGGCTTGTGATTCGGGTATAATGCCAAGTAAAGGAATGGCAAGAATCTCTTTGACATCCTCTACACTTAACATTTCTCCCGACTCAACCCGCTGGGGTGAATAACGCGTTAGCAATAAATGTTCGGTGATCGGCTCTAATTTTTGTTCGGCGCGCTTAGATTTGCTGGCTAAAATGCCTAAAATACGATCGGAATCGCGTACCGAGGAAACTTCCGGATTGGTTACAACGATAGCGGTATCGGCATGATAAAGTGCCATTAAGGCGCCTCGTTCAATACCCGCGGGTGAGTCACACACAATGTAATCAAAATCTTTTTTTAGTTCTTCTAAAACCCGTTCAACCCCTTCATCAGTTAGCGCATCTTTATCACGGGTTTGTGAGGCAGGTAAAATAAAAAGATTATCTACCCGTTTATCTTTAATAAGGGTTTGGCTGAGATTAGCCTCGCCATTGATGACGTTAACAAAGTCATAAACGACACGCCGCTCACAACCCATAATTAAATCTAGGTTACGTAAGCCAACATCAAAATCGATAACGACAGTTTTAAAGCCTCGAAGTGCTAAACCCGTTGCAAAGGCTGCGCTGGACGTGGTTTTGCCTACTCCGCCTTTACCCGAAGTAATAACTATGATTTTAGCCAAGATATGCATTCCTATAATATTTAGAAAATATGCGCAATTGTACAAGATTCAGCCAAACAATTAAAGCGCTCCAATACACAAATGATCGTTTTCTAAGAAAATATGTATAATGCCTTCTGCCGCAGGTTTTTTTAAATTTTCACTAATTTGATAATGACCCGCGATGGAGATAAGTTCGGCTTCTAGTGCTTGACAAAAGATACGAGCCTCTTTATTACCATTAATCCCGGCTAAAGCCCGACCACGTAAGGTCCCATAAACATAGATATTGCCATCAGCTAAAACTTCTGCTCCAGGGCTTACCGATGATAGTATGAGTAAATCACCGTCTTTAGCATAAATCTGTTGGCCTGAGCGAATGGGTTGGGTAATGGTTTTGGTAGACTGATAGGTTAATGGTTTTGTTGTAGGTGCGGATTGAGGTGTGGTCGATTGTTTTGTAGACGCTTGCTCACTAGGAAAAATGGCTAGACCAATTAAATTAGCGGTAGTGCGTAACGATTCATTATTACTCCGAATACCCACTGGAATTAAACCATGTTTACGCAATGCTTGATTAAGTTGATCTAAGTCTAAGGTCATATCAGCAGATAGCTGGTTTGAATCAATAATAACCGGTGCATTGGCGAAAAAAGTAGGGCTTTGGGCAACGGTAGCGGTAAGTTGAAGAATTATCTCTGGTAAATTGGCCGTTTGCAAATTCAAAGTGGTTAATGTTACGGGACCGCCTTTAAGCTGAAAAGCATGACTGCGGGAAGTAGTGATTGTACTCATAATCTTTAGCTATTGACTAATGTTAAAATAAAAATCACATACTATACTATATCTAAGCAAATGATAAGACTTGGTTTTGCCGAGCGCGTTCTATTGCCTTTGTTAGCGGTTGCGGGTATTGTGTCGGGTAAAATTATAACAGAATTTCGTTATAGGATTAGAAAATGGAAAAGATTTGGTTAAAGACATACATGCAAGGGGTACCGGCTGAAATAAATCCTGATAGCTATGGTTCACTAGCAGACTTGTTTACTCAGTGCTGTCAAAAATTTGCCGACAAACCGGCTTTTAGTAACATGGGTACGGTAATCAGCTTTCGTGAACTAGAAAAACTAGCTACAGATTTTGCGGCATATTTGCAACATAAGTTAGGATTACGTCAAGGGGATCGTATTGCCTTGATGATGCCCAATATTTTGCAATATCCCGTGGCTATGTTTGGTGCGCTCAAGGCGGGTTTAATAGTGGTTAATGTTAATCCACTTTATACCGCACGGGAGCTTGTACAGCAACTGAGTAATGCGGAAGCTGATGCGATTGTAATCCTAGAAAATTTTACTTCTGTTTTGCAAGAAGCCTTGTCTCAAGTCTCCGTAAAAAATATTATTGTAACTCAATTTGGCGATCTGTTTCCCTATCCTAAGGCTTTATTAATTAATTTTGTGCTTAAATATATCAAAAAGATGGTGCCAGCTTGGAATATTCCTCAGGCAATACCTTTTAAATCAGCGTTGAAGCAAGGTGCGCAAATTAAATTTACCCCTTATGAAATAAAGGGGAGTGATATTGCTTTTTTACAGTATACGGGTGGTACCACTGGAGTGGCTAAGGGCGCCGAATTATCGCATCGCAATTTGCTTGCTAACATTATGCAGATATACGCCTGGACCGATCACCTAACCGAAGAAGGTGAAGAAATTATTATTACGGCTTTACCGCTTTACCATATCTTTTCTTTAACCGCTAATTGCTTAACCTTTTTTAAGTTAGGCGCGCATAATGTGTTGGTCACTAATCCAAGAGATATTCCTCAATTTGTTAAGCTGCTTAAAAAAGTTCCATTTACCATCATGACCGGGGTAAACACCTTATTCAATGCCTTGTTAAATAATCCCGAATTTCATCAGGTGGATTTTAAGCATTTAAGGTTTGTAATTGGAGGGGGGATGGCCGTACAGCAAGCCGTTGCTGAGCGTTGGCAGCGTGTAACCGGCGTGCCCATTTTAGAGGGCTATGGATTAACCGAAGCGTCCCCAGTGGTTTGTGTGAATCCACTTAATGTACAAGCTCATAATGGCAGTATTGGCCTACCCTTACCTTCAACTGAGGTAAAAATTTGTGATGAAGCGGGTAATGAATTGCCGCTTGGCGAAATTGGTGAGTTATGGATTAAAGCTCCACAAGTGATGCGTGGTTATTGGCGGGCCCCCGAAGAAACTCAAAAGATTCTTACCGCAGAGGGTTGGCTACTAACGGGCGATATGGCCAAGCTTGATCAAGCGGGTTTTGTCTATTTAGTCGAACGCAAAAAAGATCTGATTATTGTTTCCGGATTTAACGTTTACCCGACAGAAATTGAAGATATTTTGGCAAAACATCCCGGGGTACTCGAGGCTGCGGTAATTGGCGTGCCAAGTTCTAACACGGGCGAGGCGGTTAAAGCTTTTATTGTCAAGAAAGATCCAACGCTTAGCGAGGAAGATATTATAGCTTTTTGTCGTAAACAACTTACCGCTTATAAGGTGCCTAAGCAAATTGAATTTCGTGAGGAACTGCCTAAATCTAATGTAGGTAAGGTATTAAGGCGTAAATTACGGGAATAAAACCTTTTCTGTTTAATAATACTAATAATATTTCCGCCAATATAAAGTGCCCTAGGAAGCTTAAGCATTGCTAACGTAAACACTTATAGTAATGCTTAAGCTTCCTAGGGCAGATGGTTTAAGAAATGTTATAAGCCGCTGATTTAACCTTAATGTAAGCTATGAAATCACCTATTGCCGTTATTAATTTTCCTGATGATTTACCGATTGCTAAGCAGCAAGAGCTTATTGCTAAAGCCATAGCATCCCATCAGGTAATCGTTATTGCCGGAGAAACCGGTTCGGGTAAAACCACCCAAATTCCTAAAATTTGCTTGGCATTGGGACGTGGCAGAGATAAATTAATAGGCCATACTCAACCCAGGCGGATTGCAGTACGTGCGGTTGCAGCAAGGCTTGCCCAAGAATTAAACTGTGAATTAGGCCAACAGGTTGGTTACCAAATAAGATTCGCCGACAAAGTCAGTGAGCAAACCTATATCAAGGTAATGACCGATGGGATTTTATTGGCAGAAATTCAACGGGATAGATTTTTACAGCGCTATGATACCTTGATCATCGATGAAGCCCATGAGCGCAGTTTAAACATCGACTTTATTTTAGGTTATTTAAAGCATGTTCTTGTTAAACGGCCGGCGCTTAAGGTTATTATTACCTCGGCGACCATTAATCCCCAGCAGTTTAGTCAACATTTTAATCAAGCGCCTATTATTGAAGTGGAGGGGCGTACCTATCCCGTTGAGGTACGTTATCGACCGCTGAGGGAGGATTTGGCCAATGAGCAAGCCGCAGCAATTATTGAGGCGCTCACTGAATTACCACCAACCGGTGATGTGCTGGTGTTTTTAAGCAGTGAACGCGAAATCCGTGATACTGCAGAGGCTTTGCGCAAGCAAAAGTGGCAAGATACGGAGATTTTACCGCTTTATGCCCGCTTAAGCCTAGCGGAACAAAATAAGATTTTTAAACCATCCTTAGGCAGACGCATTGTATTGGCTACTAATGTGGCGGAAACCTCATTGACCGTACCTGGGATCCGTTATGTGATTGATACCGGCTATGCTAGGATTAGCCGTTATAGCTATAGAACCAAGGTACAAAGATTACCCATTGAACCTATTTCGCAAGCTAGTGCAAACCAACGCAAGGGTAGGTGTGGGCGTGAGGCGCCTGGAATTTGTATTCGGCTTTATAGCGAGGAAGATTTTAATTTACGCCCGCTTTATACCGATCCTGAAATTTTACGGACCAATTTAGCCTCTGTTATTTTACAAATGGCTGCTTTGCGCTTGGGCGATATTCAACAGTTTCCCTTTTTAGATAAACCCGATCCGCGTGCGATTCGTTCCGCTTACCGTTTACTTTATGAGTTGCAGGCGTTAACTCAGCAGCAACAGATAACACCATTAGGTAGGCAACTGGCTAACTTGGCGGTTGATCCCAAGTTTGCGCGTATGCTCATTGCCGGTGCAAAAGAGGGTTGTTTGGCGGAAATTTTAATTATTGTCAGTGGTTTAAGTATTCAAGATCCACGCGAAAGGCCACACGATAAACAACAGGCCGCAGATGAAAAACAGCGTCAATTTAGCGATGAAAAATCCGATTTTTTAAGTATCTTGAAACTTTGGTTTATGCTACACGAGCAAAAAGCAGCTCTTTCTAACAATCAATTTCGTAAATACTGTGTTGAGCATTTCATTTCCTATTTGCGCCTGCAAGAATGGGGCGATATTTATAGGCAACTGCGTACCCAGGTTGAGGACATGGCATTGCGCTTAAATTCGCAGCCCGCCGATTATCAAGCCATACATAGAGCCATTTTAACGGGCTTGTTAAGCCAGGTTGCGTTTAAGTTAGCCGATCATGAATATCTGGGTACTTACAGCCGGCATTTTTATATCTTTCCCGGCTCTAAGCTTGCGAAAAAGCCACCGGCTTGGCTAATGGCGGCTGAATTACTTGAAACCACTAAATTATATGCTCACACGGTAGCGAGTATTTTACCCGAGTGGCTAGAAGAGTTGGCAGGCCATTTGTTACATAGTCATTATTTTGAACCGCATTGGCAGGAGCGGCAGGGTTATGTTGGCGCCTATGCTAAATTAACCCTATTTGGCTTGTTGATCAATCCTAAGCGCAAGGTTAATTATGGACCTATTGAGCCCAAAATAGCCCGGGAGATCTTTATTCGGGAGGCCTTAGTGACGGGGCATATCCGTACTAAAGCTGCTTTTTTAGCCCATAATCAAAAGTTGCTGGCAGAGCTAGAACAGCTAGAAGATAAAACCCGTAGGCGTGATATTTTAGTTGATGACTATGTTTTGTATGAATTCTATGCACGCCAGCTCCCGGAAGGTATTTATAGCCTTCCACAGTTTGAAACCTGGTATCAAAAGGCCAGTCATGCAGAACCACAGTTATTATTTTTAACCGAAGCCGACTTAGTGCAACAATCCGTACAAGTTTCTAGCGAGCAGTTTCCGGATGTATGGCTATCTGATGATTTAAGCTTGAAGTTAACCTATCATTTTGCACCCGGCGATCTCGCGGATGGGGTTACCGTTGAAATCCCCTTAGTCTTATTGAATCAATTGCCTCAGTATAGTTTTGATTGGTTGGTATCGGGTTTGTTATTGGAGAAAATGACGGCGTTACTTAAAACCTTACCTAAAAACTTACGGCGTAATTTTGTGCCTGCGCCAGAATTTGCCAGAGCTTGTTATGAAGCTTTAATCCCGGCCAATACGGCTTTACACGAAGCCATGGCGAATCATTTACGTAGAATTACGGGAATAGCTATTCCTGGTGAGGCTTGGCAATTTGAACAGCTCCCAGCCCATCTACTCATGAATTTTAAGGTGATAGATGAGCAGAATAATACCTTGGCTATGGGGCGCGATTTAAAAATCATAAAAGCCCAGTTGCAAGGGTTGATGCAGGCCAAAATTACCGCTATGCCAACCACGCAACTTGAGCGCAGCCATATAACCCACTGGGATTTTGATGATTTGCCCAGGGTCGCTGAAGTTAAGCAGCAGCACAATCCTATCCAAGTTTATCCCGCTTTGGTTGATAAGAAAAATGCCGTGTCCATTGAGCTTTTTGCCGAGCAGGCACAAGCCAGCCAACAACATCGCTTGGGTTTGCTTAGGTTATTTAGCTTGGCCAGTGAGCAATCGTTAAACTATTTGCAAAAACAACTCTTTCACCTAAAGCAATTGGCATTGCTTTATACTACTATAGGCAGTAAAGAGCAGTTATTAACCGATTTACTACAAACCGCCGTTTATCAGACCTATCTTTATGACGACGAGCTTATTTATCAAGCCGAACAATTTACTAAGCGTTTGGCAGAGGGTAAGAGTGAATTAATCTCTATGGCCAATGAGATCGCGCAAATTGTTGAACAAATTTTAATGGCTTATCAAACGACACTCAAAGCATCTCACAAACATCCGTTAAGGGATGAAATGATAGAGCAATTGCAACAACTGGTGTATCCAGGCTTTATTTTTGCAACGCCACAGCTTTATCTAAAGCGCCTGCCCATTTATCTACAGGCCATGCAAATCCGCCTGAGCAAATACCTGCAAAATCCGGGCCGGGATAAGCAGTTAGCCGCTGAGGTAAAGGGCTTATGGCAGAACTATGCCAGCGCATTTGATAAAACTAAGCCAGAGGTGATAGAGTATCGCTGGCTGTTAGAGGAATATAAGATTTCCTTATTTGCTCAACCCTTGAAAACGCTGATGCCGGTTTCACATAAGCGTTTGGAGCAATTATGGGAGAAGATTAAATAAATTGTTGAAGGAGACAAAAATGGGTTGGATTTATTTACTGTTAGCTGGAATCTGTGAAATCGGTTGGCCGTTTGGATTGAAGATGGCGCAATTGAGTGAATTGAACCGTTTAGGGTGGATTCTTTCTGCGGTGTTAGCCATGGCTGTTAGCGGGGTATTATTGTATTTAGCCCAAAAAACCATACCTATGGGAACCGCTTACGCCGTATGGACCGGAATAGGTGCCGTAGGTGCTTTTATCTTGGGAATTCTCTATTTTAAAGATCCTGTTGGCATGTTACGAATAGTCTCCGTGATGCTGATTGTGTTGGGGCTTATAGGATTAAAATTAGCGCCAACTTAATCAAGATCGGCTCTGAATAGATTCTAGCGAAAACTTTATTCTTTATTAGGCGGCTTATCGATAAATACAGTTAAGTCGCAGAGCTTAGCTAGAAGTGGTCTTTGGCTATTATTGCTATCATTGAGTAATAACTGGACATTATCATATGGGTCATTTAAAATGGTAGGAGCTAAAAAACCTATTTTGCAAAAAAGTAAGTATCTAGCCAAAAGTTTTCAGACTAGAAAGAAAGGGGGCTGTCGCTGCCTTGCAAGGCTTAGCACCACCCACTTATAAAATACCTAAAAAATTTTGGCTAGATACTTAGTTTATTAACTCAATAATCGAAGGTGTTTATGATAGTTGGAATTGACCTAGGAACGACTAATAGCCTCATTGCTGTTTGGGATTCGACAGAGGTAAAAGTTATTCCTAATGCGCTAGGCCGATTATTAACCCCCTCGGTCGTTAGCGTAGATGACAAGGGGGCTATTTTAGTAGGGGAGCCCGCCTTAAACCGTATGGTTACTCATCCAGAACTTACGGTTGCAAATTTTAAGCGCCTTATGGGGACAGATACGCTGTTCAAATTAGGCTCTCACTCATTCAGGGCGGAAGAGTTAAGCGCCTTAATCCTTAAGCGTTTGAAGGAAGATGCCGAAAATTTTTTAGGTTTTCCAATTACTGAGGCAGTTATATCGGTACCTGCTTATTTTAGCGATGCTCAGAGAAAGGCTACTAAACTCGCGGGTAAATTAGCAGGGCTCAAGGTGGAGCGTTTAATCAATGAGCCAACTGCAGCCGGAATTGCTCATGGCTTGCAAGAGAAAATGGATGAGACCAATTATTTAATTTTTGATTTGGGAGGGGGCACTTTTGACGTCTCAATTCTTACCATTTTTTCTGGCATCATCGAAGTTAGGGCTAGCTGTGGTGATAATTTACTGGGCGGCGTGGACTTTACCAATATTTTAAAAAATAGCTTTGTTAATTATATCAAGGCAAATTATAACTTGGAGCAATCCTTCTCGTTATCTGCTTTTCAAAATAAACTCTATGAGCAAGCCGAGTTAGCAAAATATAATCTTTCTATCCATTCAGAGACCGTAATGAAATTAACCTGGAACTCGGAAGTCATGGCGTTTCATTGTAGTAATCAGGATTTTGAAAAGGCGGCTGAAGCATTATTGCAACGTTTGCGTGAACCCATCAAAAAAGTGCTAAACGATGCGGGATTATCTCCCTCTCAAATTGAACAAATCGTGTTGGTAGGCGGCGCCTCCCGTATGGCAATAGTTAAAAAAATGGTAAGCCGAATGTTCGGCAGATTATGCCTTTTACATCTCGATCCCGATACGGTCATCGTTCAGGGCGTTGCCATTCAGGCTGGATTAAAAGCGAGAGATAAAGCGCTAGATGAAATTGTAATTACAGATGTATGTCCTTTTTCTCTGGGGGTTGCGGTTTATAACGATACAATTCCGGGGCAAGCCGGAATTCTACACTTTGATCCTATCATAGAACGTAATACGGTAATTCCCACCAGCCGCGCACGAATTTACTATCCCTCGCAAGAAAATCAAGAAAAGGTTGAGATTAAGATTTATCAAGGAGAAAATTTTTCTCTGGAAAAGAATATTTTTTTAGGGAGCCTAACCATCAATTTACCTAAGAATTTACCCGATAAATCTATTGAGGTGCGATTTACCTATGATATTAATGGTTTGTTAGAGGTTGAATCAACGATTATTGCAACTCAAGCTAAAGCCAGAACGGTAATCGAAGGTAATCCGGGTATTTTGAGCGAAAATCAGATTGCCGAACGTTTAGCGTCTTTAAAACAATTAAAAATCCATCCCCGGGAAAAAACCGAAAATTTACTCGTGCTGAGTCATGCCGAGCGGCTATATGAGGATTTAACAGGTGATAAACGTAATTATCTTGGCATGCTTATAAAAGACTTCATTAAAACGCTTGATAGTCAAGATCCTCAGCTAATTTTAAGAGCCCGTATGCAAGTAGAGAAAGTTCTTGACCATTTACAAACAGAGTTAAACTGATTATTACTGGGACTAAATTATGGATATTTGGCAAATCTTAGAAACAGAAGCAACCACGGATTTAAGTCAAATCAAGCGTGCTTATGCAAGTAAGCTTAAAAAATGTAACCCTGAAATAGATCCGCAAGGGTTTCAGCTACTCCGTAGAGCCTATGAGGTTGCTCAAAAACATGCAGCGGGAATTAAGGTTAGTTTTGATTTAGAAGAGACATTGGTAAGTCCTACCCAAAATGAATCTTACACTCAAGAGGAAACACGGGACCAATCCAATACCGCTAATCCAATGAAGATAGCCTTTTCACTACTAGACGTACTAATTAAAAATGAACTCGAGGCAATCAATTTGCTTATGGATTTAAATAAACAAGGGGTATTTGATAACCTAGCATTTGCAGAAGAATTTCAGAAAGTATTGGCCTTTAATTTATTAACCATGACGCCAGGATATTCTGCGTTTATAGTTCAAGTTATAGATTTATTCGATTGGTATGAACAAGTCAATCGTGAATCCAAAAACTCATTTTTTGGGCTGGCGCTCACTAATTTGCTTAATCAGGTGCGTCCCTATCAATTTTATAGAAAATTGCAATTTTTAAGCCGAATAAAAAATAATAAGCAAGCTAAAAAAGAAAACCTCGATTGGTATCTGTGTTATGCCGCTAAAATTTTATTAAACCGCGCGCGACCCATAAAATTTTTTTTCATTCGGAATCGTAAGAAGAAAAAGGCCATTCTCAACTTGTTAGGCGAGATAGAATACAATTATCCTCAGTTAATTGGGATGGGCTTAAGCATTTCCTCTGTAGCATGGTG
>JAQSXL010000055.1 GCA_029256685.1 Gammaproteobacteria bacterium
TCCATCCCTGCTAAACAAATCGGCACTTATTTTCTCGGCCAGTAAACAGCTGGCATCGAGAGTGGGTAGCCATGTCTGTACTCGTAGGTGCAGCGCTTTTGCTAAGTCACTATCAAGCTTGAGTAATGGGCCGTTTACCGTTTGGTCCTGGTTTAAAAAGCCCGCGATAATTGTTCCTTCGGCTTGTGGGATCAGGTAAAGATCGCGAGTCAGATCGATCACCGCCGGTATGTTAAGTCCCTGAGGTGACCGGTAGAGATTGTACTGAAAGGCTTGCTGACTCAGTTGTGCAGCGATGGGTGTCAAGTCTGCCAGACAGCCAAGGCTGCCCGTGCCAGCTGCCATGATAACGCGTGATGCGCTAAAGCTGCCTTGCGTGGTTTGAATGCCTTTTACCTGCTTATCGCTAGCAAGCAGCGCTAAGACTTGAGTATGAGTTAGCACATTGGCCCGTGGCGTGACGCGCAAGGCCGCTTGAATCCACTGTTGACAAGCGGCTTGCGTATTAATACAGCCTGCCGATGCCTGATATAGCTTAGTAGCTTGTGGGCTAAGCGCCAGCTCGCCATGGGATAGCGTGTGAGCGGGCAACTCAACCGTGGCATGTTGTCGTTCAACATGACTATTGGCTATATCAAATGATACGGGATTGATGGGCTTATCCGATACCAACAAATAACCGGTTTGCTGAAACTGACACGAAGCTTGAGTATGCTCAGCATACGTTTGATAGTAGTTAAAACCTTGGGCGGCCAGTGCCGTTAACCTTGGATCATCGTGATAAATACGTAGAAACCCACCGGACTGGCCGGTACAGCCGCCGGCAATTTCCTGAGCTTCAACAAGCAAGACGCTATAGTTGGTTTGGCAAACTAGGGTGTGAAAGATGGCACAGCCCATGATGCCGCCGCCCACCACAATAATGTCTGCATCATTAAGCGTCATTTTTGGATATGCCAGTAGATTGAACAAATCAACATAGGCGTTGCGGCCAAATTCTTAATTTGATGTGGTTGGTGAGGCTCAAAATAAAGAATGGCCTCTGGGTTAACTTCCTGTGATTGACCCGCGTAAGTCAATAAACCATGGCCGCGCAGGATGATCCAGCACTCGGCTACCGCGTGTTGATCTAAGGGTGATTCACAGCCGGGGCCTACCTCAAAATAGGTCATTTCAAAGGGTTTTTGTCTGGCCTCAAAGTTAACCGGATACACCGGTACCTGTTCTGCTATCCATTCGGCGGGTAGCAAAGCTAAATGTGGATTTAAAACGGGGGTATTATTCATCGCATAGAAGCTCTTCAGTGGGTTGATGTAAAGGATAAATGGCTTGCCAGTCTAAGACACTGTTTTCTTGCGCGGTATCGTATATCTGCTCACCTAATAGGCTGTTGATAATAACGGCGCTGCGCCATGCCATTAAACTCAAATTTGGATCGGCGATACCATGGCTATGTTTAGCGGCATTTTGTACATAAATGCGATTACCAGGTGGCCCTTGCCAGACAATGGAATAATCTTTGTTGACCTTAAAGTCTTGTCCTTCCCATATCAGGTTAGGCGCCAGTTGGCTGAGGTAATTAGGTACCATAGCTTGATAACCGGTGCATAAAATGACGATGTCCACCTCTATATTACGTTGATGGGATAGGCTTAAGTTGTGGCAGTTTATAGTATAGCCTGTATCCGTTTGCTGCAGTTGTTTTACCTCATGTTCGGGCAGTAACCGTATGTCCAAAGGCAGGCCATCCACTAGCTTCAATTTATACAAGCGTTGATAGATATTCTGCAATAAACTCATGGAAATACCATCGCTAGCCAATTTTTGTTCTTTTAGCTTACGTTGGCGTAAGCCGTGGGGGAGGTCGTAAAAATGCTGGCTGTAGGAAGGGATAAACAGTTCATTGACAAAGGGTGAATCATCCATGGGTAAGAACTGATTACGACGCGAGATCCAGTGCAGTGTTTGCGGTAAATTAGCACTGTCTGCCAAAATACTTTGAATGATTTCAGCGCTACTTTGCCCACCACCCACAACAGCCACGCGCTTGTTATGCCACTGTTGAGAACGGTGCATAAACTCGTGGTTATGATACAAATTTTGCCCCGTTTTACCCGCCGCCCAAGCAGGAATATGCGGCGCGATGCCACTACCCAGGACAATATTTTTACCCGCTACCCGGCGTTTATCGGTATGCACCCTAAACGTATCGTCTACAAACTCAATGGCTTCCACCTTTTCGCCAAACTGGAGATTGGGTAGGGCTTGGCTTACCCAATCAAGGTATTGACTAAATTCGGCACGGTAAATGTGAGTGAAATGGGCATTGAGAAACTGGTACAAACGCTTTTTCTTAGCTAAAAAGGCCAAGAAAGAATAGGGATTGGTGGGATCGACCAAGGTCACCAAATCCTTTAAAAATGACACTTGCAGCTGTGATTCGGGTAACAACATGCCATCATGCCAGATAAAGCGCTGCTTTTGATCGAAAAACAGTGAGTTGACATGGGTTAAGGGTGACAATAACGCGGCAAGGCTCATGTTAAAGGGACCGATTCCTACGCCCACTAAATCATAGCAGCTTGTAAATGAAGGGTGTTGCATGTTATATCTCCAAAGAACAGCGTTCTGCACTCAGCGTCGCCAATTGGTTAGGGGTCAATACATTGGGATAGGCCGTTGCAGCTAAAGGCCGAATGCTATCAGCCGTGACGGCAAAGTCCGCTAGCTGGGGAATATCCAGGCCAGTCAGTGCTCGCCACAATGAGCCTGCCAGCTCTGGCATAAAGGGATACAGCAACAAGGCCATGCCCTTGAGCCAGGTGTAAGAAGACTCCTCATTTAGGCGTGAGTCATAGCGAACTAGCCATTGCTCTATGACATTAACCGCCCGATCCGGCTCATAACTCTGGGGCGTCAGATAGGTTGCTTGCTGTTTTAATAGGCTTACCCATTGCGCCGTTAAACACTCATCATGCCTGCTTATAGTCTGGCCGGCTAACTTATCCAAAGTGTGACGTAGCTTAGTTTGCAGCCAGGTTGCTGTATCATTGTAGAAGTCGATAAACTGCCGGGTGTCAAAATCACCTGCTGTGGCGTGTACGGGAATAGATGCTAAATAAAGACGCACGATATCGCTGGCCAGTTCGGCTTTTTCTGCCACGTCGCTTACCCAGATGGCATGTCGCCTGCTGGTTGAAAACTTGCTGCCATCTAAATGGTAAAAATAATTGATGAGGTAGTAATCAAACGGTTTATATTCGGTCAAATGGTTAGTGATACCGTAAATACTGGCTAAGAAGGGCACGGCGTTGTCAAAGCCAAAGGTATTAATCGTTATAAAAGGTGAATCAGCGGCAAAGGCATTGATCGTACTACCAAATTTTGCCGCAATTGCCTCGCCCATTAATAGAAAATAGCTATAAACAAATCCATAATTAAAAAAGCCATGGCTTTGCTCGGCGGCAAAGGTAAAGGGGGGGCTCCAATAGGTGGGTATGGTCATACGCATTAAGGATTGCTGCGCTTGCTGGAAGTTGGCGAACACCTCGTGCACCGGCTGTATAATGCCGTTAGCGGACGGAAGTTGGGTTGGCACGCTCATGAACCAATTGCTAACGGATTTTTTCACTAGATTCTGGTAAGGCGCCCGCCCCCTAGGGTGCTTGATTTGTTCCGGCTTAAAATGAGCACCACAACGCTCACAAAAATAACCGGCGACCTCTGCCTGACAACTGGGACAGTTGCCTAACAACCAACAACCTGTACAAAAAGCTTGTATTTCATCATCCCACAGTAAGGTTTCCTTGATCTGTTTGAGCGCTTGCTTAGCCTGGAGTTTATTAAAAATTTTTTCGCACCAGCTTTGATAGCGCTGAGCGTGCGTCGCAGCCAGTGGATCAACAAACAGGTCAAGCTGAATATTCATGGAGGCTAAGTTGCGTGCGATAGCCTTATGGTAGTGTTGGCAAATGGCGGCAGGTGGTTTTTGTTCTTTGAGTGCCTGCCAGGTTACATAGGAATCATAACTGTCGGTACCACAGGCAAGATAAACGGTATGCCCCTGCATGCGTAAATGTCTAGCCAGTATATCGGCGCGTAAATAAGGCCCGCCGATATGCCCCAGGTGCAATTCACCATTGGGGGTCGGTACCGAGGGCACGATTAAATAAGGCTTAGGTTGCTTAGTAGCAAGCTCCAGCATAAGATAACTCCTCAATCCTGTGTAAGTTTAGCGTGAACTTTTGTCCGTTTAAGCGCTTATCGGTAACCGTTCCAATTGGCTTGCATGTTCCAGAGACTCTGGATAGCGCAACCAATCGGCCTGGTCATCACCGTGCCAAAGGATTACGCCAGGCCGATAGCGAATAAAGGAATAGCTAAAGGACATGCAATAGGCCCCTACGCCATAAAACAATACGAAGTCACCGGGTATTAACATAGGCAGTTCAATAGGCACATGCAATCTATCCGCTTGATTACAGGTAGGTCCGTATAAAATTGTTTTGCGCTTGTCTCCTGTCGTGCTAGGGACATGCAAAGGATGATTGTAGACGTGGCTGGTTGCCAAGGTATTAAAGCCTGCATCACAAATGAGTTCGGCCAGTTCCGGTTGATCACGGCGACGGCCTATGATTTGAGTTAATAAGCCGGCAAAGGGCTCAAACAGGGTACGGCCCGGTTCAAAAAATAGTTGGGCGGGCTTGCTTAAACTCGTCAAATAGGGCAGCAGCGGTGTTATTAAGGCAGCCAAGTATTGGTCCAGGCTGGGCAGGGGATGCGGTCCTATTTGCTGCTCATCAATGCGCGGGCTAATGCCGGCTAAACCGCCGCCCACATCTAGCCATTCCAACTGTAAATTAAACTGTAAGAGCAACTCGGTGGCGAATGCCGCCAGATTACGCCCTAATGCGGCAAACTGTGCTAAATCGCGAATATTAGTCCCAATGTGAGCGTGTAAGCCTGCTAAGTTCAGATGAGGCGAGGCTTGAATCCTTTTTACGACGTGAATGGCATGTTCGGGCAGTGCGCTATATTGGCTCACTGCAAAACCAAAACGGCTCCAATTAGTTTGCTCGTCGATAAAGCAAAGCCTGAGTCCTATTTTAGCCTGTCGTTTGAGCCTTTGTGCGATAACCTCAATTCTATCAATTTCATCCAAATGGTCGCAGTGAAGATAAGCGCCTTGTAGCAGGGCTTCGGTTAGCTCTTGCTCGGTTTTCATCGGACCATTGAAAATGATGTGAGTCCCCGGCACGCCTAAGCGGGTGGCAATACGATATTCTTCGCCTGAAACCACCTCAGCATAAGCGCCCTGTTGATGTAAAAGTGCTAATAGACCGTGAATGGGATTGGTCTTATAGGAAAGCGCCACGGTGGTATGTGGGTAGTAATGTTTTGCCAGCGCCTGAAATTCCGCTAGGCGGGCAACAATGGCCTGTTTGGCAATAAGGTAAACTGGACTTGCGAAGCGCTGAGCCAGCGTTTGGGCTAAACGGCTATCAATTGTCTGAAAAGGATTAATAGCCTCGTTAATATGCATCCTATGGACTCCCTGAAATGATGATTCCTGCTTACAGAAACTGACCTAATATAAATACTTTTATCCTATACCCATTATTATGGAGTATCTTCTCTATAGCGTTGACCGATTCTGATTTTTTTGATTATTATTTTTGGATCATGACAATACGTTTTAATCCATTCACGCCGATAACGAACGGCCTGAGCAAACGATACGTTATGATTATCACGTTGATTTTAGTCTTTTTGGATAATTTTTTTTGGCATGGCGAAATGTAGCCCATTTTACAAAATTGGACTTTAACATATTATGGACAATTTTCAATAGATTCGATGCGGTCAGTTGAATCAGATAGAACTTGTAACTACTCAAATCGTAGTTAGAAGGCCGCCGCATTTCCAGTAGGGGCACCATCTTTTCGCATGTATAATGCCAAGGCGGGTAGCTTAAGTTTATTCATAGCCATCCACCTTAAATATATTATAACCTTAACACAGCAGACTCTGAGCTGAATTCTTCATCGGCTTTTTCCTCGGTCGGTGCTATATCGATATTTGCTGGCTTTTGGAATAAAGGTTTGTAGAATAGGGGGTCAACAGGACCATCGATCGCGTTATTAGCCAGATCTTTATTGCGCTGTAAAAGTTTAGCAAGTTCTTTTTGCTGCTTATCGGTTATTTCTGGATTATAGGCGATATCAAAGTTTAGCAAGCAAGTGTTTCTTTCTAGGCTGGCGATAATAGTCGTTAATCCTCTGCTGATCTGATTACCGGTAAAATTTAAGCCAATTAGCCGTTTATTAATCGCAATGACTTTAGCAAACGCGGTGATCCCTTCATTAGCTATCTCATTGTAGGACAGATCAAGGTGACGGATACTGACTTGGCTAAGCAGTATTTTGGCAACCGCTTGTGCACCTTTATCACCTAAGGTATTGTTTTCTAAGTTCAGGACTGTTATAGCCTGGTGCTTTGTTAAAGTCGCTTCAATTAACTGAAAGAGCTCGGGGGTTATCGCACAGCGGGATAAATCTAATTCGTCTAAGCCGGGATTATTGTTAATCAGGGTGGCGAGTATTCGCATGCTTGCTTGATTGAGTATGCAGCGGGCAAGATTTAGTTTTTGCAGGCCTTTCTTATCCAATAGCGTCTTTAATAAGCTTTCTACTTCTTCTGGCGTATATTTTTTATTGCCTAAGGTCAATTCAGTTAAGGCCACGGCATTTTGCAGCATGGTCTCTAGCACATTGATATCCTGCTCACGATTAAAATTATAGTCAGCTAAATTGACAATATCGGCCGTTCGATTGTTGCAAGCTAAAATGAGCTCTAGCCAGGCCTTGGTACTGGGTTTACTATCCTCCAGCGACCATTCTTGCAATAGTTTGAAATTTTGAGTGAGATGGGCAATGTCTGTCAGCTGTTTACATTGACGTAAATCCGCTACGGTTAAGCTAAGACTTAGGGTTTTGACAGCTTTCAACTGCACACAAGCCTTGGTCTTTATGACTTGTAGATGAGTGGCCTGAATGTCTACCGTGGCCAGTCTTCTGCATTGGTTGATAACCAAATATTCCAAGGCCGGAAAATTCGCTTGAATAGCTTGCAATTTATGGCAACCCTGTAACTGTAGTTTCCTCAAAGTAGGACACAGTCTGGCAATGGTATTGATATCACCATCGTTGAGAAAACTGCAATAGCTTAAATCCAGTTCTATGATATCCGGTACCCTTTTAAGCAGTTTAACTAAAGTTTGCCGATTCAATGCGCTACAGTAACGTAATTTCAAGCGGCGATAGGGTGCATAGTCGATAATACTCAGCAAGACTTTGAGTTGGATAGCGATATCGGGTTTTCCCGTGAGCGTCACCATGGCTTTAAAGTCTATGCCTCGCTCATTAGCATGGCCATTAATGACAAGTTCTTTGTGGGAAGGCGTTAGTAAGGTTTTAAAACTTTCGGCGTCGCCTTGTTGCAACTTCTTGCGTACGTCACTTAAGATCGATTGTTCATAGATCAGCTTGTCGAGTTCTGCCAAGCCTTGGGCGGGATCTAAATCACTCAGTTTTAGGTATTTATCTTGCAAAAATACCGATTGTTGGATACGTAGACTGCTGACTGCTGCCGTCGAGGTCATGATATGACCATTGGCTGCTTGCTGATAATAACGACCGACCGCCGCTTCAAAACGCTTGTTTGGACAGTTATGTTGCTTATAGGCTTGTAGGTAAATTTGACCTACCCTAGGTTCTAAGTTTTGCAATAACTGCATGGGTGTCAAGTGTGGGTTATCAGTTAATAGCTGTTGTAGGTAAATCAAACGTTGTTGCAAAAGGATTGCATCGCCTTGTTTAAGCGGAATGGGAATGGTTGTGCTACCTCGTTTATTATTTTTATGTAGCTCAAGCATGGTTTTCGCACTGAACAGTTGCTTATAGTGTTGATTCTTTTGTTGCGCTTCTAATAATAAAGAACGCAGCAGCGCTGTGGCATCGATCTCTAAAAAGGCTTGTCTGGCATTAGGGGCAATCACTTTTTGCATATTGTCTAAACAATAGAGTATGGTTTTGATATGTAGCGTATCTTGCATCCCGAGTAAGCCCGATTTACTGGTAAAGGCAGGGAACATGGCATGATCATGGTCAACGCTGACCAAGGTGTAGCGATCAATTTCTCCTAGGGGCTGAAAAATATAATTAGAAGCCTTGCCATCTTCAGGGTTGGTCAGCAACGCAATTAAGATCAATTCACACATACTTTGATGATCCAGATGCTGTAGCTTTTCCGGTGAATTGACTATAACGTCGTGGAAATTTTCACCGGAAATAGCTTCCGAGATTAGCACGGGAATTTCTTTTTTGCCTACCACAAGTTTTGCCAACTCACCATGCGAGGTGCCATGACCTATGGTACGCTGGTGGATATGCTCAATCAAATAAGTCATACCCACCATTTCGGGATCTTTCTTGAGGTAAAGTTTGTCATCTTCTTGCTCGACCAGGATGACGTCGTGCTGGCTGGCGTTTATTTTATTCGAACGGAAATTTAGCTGTTCGTCGAAAAGTTTCTCAATAAGTTCCGGCTTTAAATAGCGACGGCCTAGCAAAGGACTTTCTAAAATAACCACGGGTTTTTCTTCGGTAGACTCATTATTTTCGCTAGATTCATAACCTAAAGCTTGCAGCTTATTGCGCCAACGTTGTTCAGCTTTAGCCACAGCAGGCCGTTTGCCGGTTTTTTCAGGGTATTGATTTAAAGCCCGTAAAATCTCCGGAACTTGAGCATATTCCGGCTCATACTGTAGCAGCAGTTGGCGAAATTCATCGCGCAAAAAACCGGGTAAGCTGCGGTAGTAAGGTAAAAAATTCGCAGCGGGATTTTCTTTTGAGCTTTTTTCCAGTAAGGGCAGAATGATTTCTGCAAAATAGGTACGATGTTCCGGCAATGCCTGTTGGTCGTGCTTGCACTTTTCTGCCGCACAAATGGCTGCGCGCACCAATAATTCGGGTACCCGTTTAATACCCAAGCCTGCTAAATAGGTTTCATAAGCGGCTGAATAATTGCCTACGGTTTCAAGCATAAGCCCCTGTGCCAGGTGTTGAGCGATAGGGTCGCTTTGGTCTAATTGGCACATAGCAAAACCATTGTGTTGTCCCTGGGTCTGAATAAATTGCTGCGCAAGCCGATAAAGAGGAAGTAATATCTGGTAGACGCCCACCAGCTCTTCCAGGTGTTGCTCAGTTAAAACCAACGGAGGTTTGCTTTCCACTAGGTAAGGTGGTAGGTAATCCTGCTCCGGTGTCTGTGGATGCCAAAGCATCTCGTGCTCTGTGCCATAGTGCAATTGTGCTAAAAGCCTAAACCGCACGCAAGTACTAAAAGCCCGTTGTAAGTCCCGTGCGATCGACTCACTGATATACTTTTTGATTTGTAATTCGTGGATACATTCCCAGGTATTGGTTTTACTAATCCCGAAATATAACGCCAGATCACTCACCAGCATGGATAGCGGTCGATACAGATCATTTTTGACGTTTAGGGTTCTACCTTCAGCAATCGTTGTTAAACGCAGCGGATAATCCTCATAAATATGCTGTGCTAACAGGGCGAGTGCGCGCTGGTGCCGCAGATTGTGCCGCCGGTCGTCGGTTTTAGCATTTAATAGCGTGTACAACTGTTGCTGATAAGTCTCCAACAACGAATGTCCGTTAGCAGAAATTAAAATATTGTCGTTTGAGTAGGTCAATTGAGGTGTGATAGCACGTAGAGCGTACTGTAATTCGGGCGCATGTTCTGCCCAGCGCTCTTCTTGAAATTTTAACAGGGTTGCAGGTGTGCCTATCAGTTCAAAAGGCCATTCTGGATTGCCTAAAGGCGTGATATAGGCTTCGTCAGCTCTAAAACCTTGTGGTAAGGGACTCAAAGCCTTGGCTTGGATGGCCTTCTTTAACAGAGGGTTGGAACTTTGAGTCTGAATAGGTAAAGGCGTTTGGCCTAAATTAATAAATTTTAGCTGGACCAATTGGCTGAATTTACGAAAATAAGCTAGATTACTAGGCGTCTCTTGTTCGATGAGGATAAACCACTCGACATCGGAACATAAAGTCATTTCTTTGCGCTCCCATGAGCCTACAAACTTGACAGCATATTCACAAGGAGGCCGCCCTAGTACTTCTATGGTCTCATGGGCCAGTTGGATAAGTAGCGCTTCGGCCCTGCGTGTGTTTTCCAGCAGGATTTGTTGCGCGCTGACTTCATCTTCTAATAACAAACCGACATATTTTTTATGAGCGCTTAAGCTTTGGCGATGGGCCAGGATATCGTTGTTAGCACGATGGTAACCTCTCTGAAATAGCTCTTGTAGCATACAGGCTTCGACCACATACAAGTGGTTAAGCAAATAAATATCGTAATCCGGTGGCAAGAAATTGGCTAGGATTTCCTTATTCGTGGACTGCAAATTATAATAGCTACTGGCTCCATTAAAGTAGAGAGCGGCTTTGAGATAGTGCTGGTAAGCTTGATGTTGTTTTTTAAGAGCCCGTGAATCAGTGATAAGTTTAGGAGACATCTTAGCGAGCTCTGAGCCCTTATCTAATTCTAAAATGGCTTGTTGGGCTAGGCAAAAGCATTGTAAAGGCAAGCAATCCTCTGCCTCTGCTTGTCGCCGTAATTTATCAAGTTTAACCGTGTTCGCTTGATAATCATGCGTTAGTAATACTTGTTTAGCCTCTATCACGGCTTGCTGCAAAGTAACTGAGCCGCTTTGCTCTGCCACCAGCCAATTGACCGGATATTGCGCCGCCAGCAAGGCCAACGACCAGCGGGCATTTTGCAGTAGGCCGATGGTAAAGGCCGTTTGCTTATTTTGGTTAGTTAAGCTGGGAGCGGCGCCGGCTGCTAATAACATTGGAATAATGCCGGCATGGCCATAAAAAGCGGATTCATGTAAGGCATAATTGCCATGGCTATGGTTAATAATTTGCTTAACGTCAGCACCACATTTTAAAAAAGCACAGACCAATGGTTCATTGCCATGCAAACAGGCATAACCCAAGGGAGTTTTACCATGACCGTCCACATGATTGAGTAATAGCACCGCGTGTTTGGATGTAAGTTGCTCAAGTATAGCCAGGGCTACTTCTGGCTTTTGATATTGCGCCGCTATGTGCAAAGGCGATTGCCGACTACTATTTAAGCAGGTAAGACTCTCTCCTTTTT
>JAQSXL010000056.1 GCA_029256685.1 Gammaproteobacteria bacterium
CCACGGTATAGAAAATACCGGTTCTATTATGAAAAAAATAAAGAGGCTGTATGCGCTAGTGAAGCGGAGTGGCATGAGCGGATTATCGCCGACATCAATGAAAAAATGGCGACTGAGCAGCGGATAAGCTCTGCTGAACAACTACACGATAAACGCAGGGCGGTACTAATTATCTGTGAAAACATTGCCGAGGTAGAAAAATTAGCCGCGAAAATAAGCAAGGTTTATGAAAAGGAAAACCATAAAATTTACACTTACGATAGGGCTTATCGCAAATTCGAGCAGGATAAACTGCATCCGGGTGACATCGTCATTGCAACTAATATCGCGGGCAGAGGCACCGACTTAGGGATAGATGAGACGCTGGAAGCTAATGGCGGCTTGCATGTTATTTTATCTTACATGCCCGGTAATAAGCGTGTTGCAACACAAGCCTTTGGCCGTACCGCCAGATCCGGTAATAAAGGAACCGGGGTTTATCTGGTGCAAGATAGCCGTAAGGCGGATTTTATGCCTATGTTAATGGTCGATGAGCTATTGGATGAGCGTGACGTGCAAGAGCAAGAGCGGTTAGAGCAGATTGTTAGTCAGTCATTCCCAAAAATCAAAGCCGAAGACAGATTATTTGCCGAATTTGAAAAGTTCAAGGAGCAGGTAAAGACCAAAACCGGCTTGCTATTGGCTCAAGAAAGTAATGGCGATCTTCAAGAGCGTTGCCTGGAATTACAGTTGCAAAGCCTACAGAATCATTGGGCCTTTTGGCTTAATAAAATGGATGCCCGTTTGAAGAAAGTGTATTTAACCGGTGATGAGCTTATTTTTGCTAAGTTTGCAAGCTTCCAGCATAAAATCAACCATATGCTTGATACCCAGCCGTTTGGCTTGATTATTGAGCCGGCCGAATTAGTAAAATTAGCTAAACTGTATTTAGATAACAAAGCCTTTAAAAAAGCCGAGGCTTGCTACGATGAGGTTATTAAACAACATCCTAAATTTGCCGAAATCGCTTATTACTACAAGGCCTTTTGTATCATACAATTAGAGGGTGGCGATTTAGCGGCTAAACAGAAGGCAAAATTTTACTTAAAAAAAGCGCTGAATTTATTGGATGGTAGACGCAGCACCATCATGCTGCGTAATCAATTGTTTTCCTCTCTTAATCAGCTTAAACAGCAACAGGGAACAGGGAGCAAGGTAAACTATTTTGCTAAGCAAAATGAGGGTGAGGCCCAAATTTTATCCCAACATATCAATGCCATCCAACAAGCTATCGGCACTGAAGTGACTGCGGATAATTTCCGCAGCGGTCAAATTACCGGGAATGAGCCTGCAAGGCTTTTCGAGGCGCTGTTAGATGTCGGTCAAGACTTGCTGAAAGATAAGCGCATTAGTAAGAAGATTTTTATAGCCTGCGAGATATTGATAAGCGATCCTAAACGCTTAGAGGAATTATTGGTCAACCATAGCTTATCAGAACAAAGCAAAGAACAGCTAAGAGCCTTGCTGAGCGAGAAAAAATTATTAACTTACCGTGAGTTGCAAAAGTTAATAGTAGATGAAGCTAAAGCTAAAGCCCAATCGTTAATGCAATGGTTGCAAGAAAAGCATATTATTTCCAGCCGCAAGCTGTATAGGCAAGGTAAAATCGCATCGGATGAAATAGCGTTTCCAGATGTTTTTGAGTATTGCCAAGAGGAGATATTAAAAGCATTAGAACAAAAATTAATAGACTCGGAACAAAACAGTTGGAATTATAAGCAACGCATCTGTAAAGAAACCGCTTTTACCGCTCAAGTCTTTAGTCGCGAGAATTTTTTGCAAATCACGCAGGGAATCGTTAAACAGCGGGATATGATAAAACTTAGTGTTAACAGGGATGAATTAGTCGGTAAATTAGATGATGCTGAGTTTCATGGCATAGGCGGTGCTATCAAGCATATACTATTGGGCAAGCAGGCCATACCATTGCAAATAGGCGATAGAATCAATATCCAAACAGTTACAACTGCTATTATGACGGAGTATGGACTAAAACAACCTCTGGACCAGGACATTAAGCAATTATTGAAAAATGAGTTTGGCGATACCATTGAGATAGTTACTAGCCTCGATAAGGATTTGCAACAGCGTTTTACTACCGAACTGCAACGAATTATTCCGGATAATCAAGCCAACGACGTGCAGAGCTTTATTCAAGAGGTGTTACGCGGCCAAGTAAAGCTTTGTTTGACAGACGGCGATATAGTGGGCCAAGCTACCTTAATAAAATCGTTTAAAGCGTATAAGCAAAATATTTCGGATACCGATGCCATTGATTTGTTAAATAAATTGGGCTTGCGGCAGGATGTTGCCTCATCTAGCCAGCTAAATTTAAAACAGCTAGTGTCTTTTAAGGAATATTATCTTGAGCAGCAGTATTTAGCGAAAATTAAAGGCTATTTGGTAAAATTGCACTTAAATGGTAATGCATCCGGTCCTCAGCACAAAATTACCCAGCTTGATTTGAGTGCAATTGGTTCATTACAGGCTAAAGAGAACTTGCTTAAACAAAAGTTGCTAGAGGCATTTGCTAATAACAGAGTTTCTTTAACTAAAGAAGAGTTGTCTCTTTCTACCCAAGAATTTGATTTATTAAAAGCGGTATTACAGGACCATGGCTTAAGTCAATCGAATATTTTTAATAGTTTGAGTGATCAGCAACTGCCAGTTAATTCGAGTTTAGAAGACTGTTTACTCAAGCTCTATGACAATGGCGGTAGAATTACCGAGCAAAATCTGGCGTTACGCAGCGATTATGAGTTTAGCAAGGAACTCTGGGGGCGGTTAAACGAGGCGCGCGTGCTTAAAGAACCTAAAGTGAAGTTTCAATTTACCGCCGATCCAGATAAAAGAATCAGCAAAATTCGCGAGCAAGTCGAATGGGTGGTGAAAAAGGTTTTCGATTTAACCCGACAAGACGATGTTGGTTATGATATAGCCGATTGGACTGGATTCGGTGGTTTTGTTGAATCAAAAAACAAAAAACTGGATGAATATATCGATAGCATTACCGAGGCTTTGAAGCTAGCAGCGGGGATGATGCGAACCTTGCCTAAAATTCAAATCGACGAAAAAGATTTGAAACAGATGTTTACCGAGGGCAAGGTGCCTCCCGAGTTGATGGACTACGTCCAGATGAGTTTTGCTACGGTCTTATCTCTAAAGGAAGACAAGGGATTTGACTGGAATGCCTTTTATTGTGCCATGATAGGCGTGGCGCAAATCGTCGCTGGGGTCGCCTTGGACATCTGCACCTGCGGCGCCGCTCACTATTTTGCGCAAGGACTGATTGCAGAAGGCATAGGCGATATTGTGTTTGCCATTCAATCGAGTATACAAGGTGGCTTTAGCTGGAAAGCGTACTGCCAGCATAAGGCGGTAAGCTTGATGATCTCGCTAGCTACCGCAGGCGTAGGGAGTTATTTAGGTAAAGGCGCGCAAGCCAGCAAAATGGGAGTGGGTTTGGCAACCAAAAAGGCTTTATTAAAAACGGTTGCTAAGGAAAGTTTTGTTAAGTTGACGACGAGTGTAATCAATGCGGCGGTGAGTATTAGTGCGGATGAACTCAGTAAGCTCATGATGGATGAGTTATTAGATAAACATTTTATTAAGCAATTAAATGAATGGCTAGTCAGCGCTCCAAGTTATAAAAATAAAAAAGCCAAGCTGGAGCAGCGGTTTGAGGCAATATATAAAAAATTTGGCGCGGAAGATGCCGAAAATATTATTAAGGATGCGATCCAGTCGACCCTGGCCGAGTTGCAACAAGGTGATTTAGCCAATGCCATTTTCGATAAGGTGTCTCAATTGGTAAATGGTATGGCCGGTGCTTTTTCCAGAGCGGCAGGGCAGTTGGGTAATGCGGGCAATAAGGCGGCTCTTTTTGGGCTTATCGCTAAGGTTATTGGTAGATCGGTTACAGCCGCAGACTATATGAAAAGTTTTACCGAACTATTTCAGCTCTGCGATAAGTTTTGCGATAGCTTAGACAGCAAGTTAGCTGATAGTTTTGCTAAGCGTTCGGCAAAAGATAGCGTAAGAGTAGAGCAAGAAAATAATGCTATAAACCTTAAAGACCGCATCGCGCAGCACAGTGAGTTTATGCAAGCGCAAATGCGTCAGGCCTTGCATGAAAAAGTGAGAAGTGACTTTGTTAAGCCCGGGATACAAAGCAGGCTAGGCTCTATCATACATCCGATTAGTTCGGCTCTTAATAGACGTTCTGCAAAGGCCATGCAACAGTTACAGCAGCATATTGGGCAACGTGCCGAAAAGCACCTGTCTATTATGGAGCATAGCGGACAGGAAGTGCCTAAAAAGCTGACGGCTAAAAAGATACGGGCCTTGGAACAGATGGGGCATTTATCAAGCGTTAAGAAACTAGACCCCACCTTATTAAACCAAAAAGTTGCCAATCTCGGCGGGCTGTCAATAAAGCAATTGATTCATCAGCATGGCGATGAAGTCAAACTGAGTGTAAGAAATGGCAAGCTACATGCGGTGGTGCCGGATTATAAACAATATATGGATCACGTAGCCAATGGAAAATTTGCAGGCCCCCTACATTTAAAATTAGCCGCGGAAAAGCTGGGAGCATCCATAGAAATCGTGGATGCGAGTAATGGTTTCAAGCCTCACAAAGCGGCACCTAACGGTGGAACCATAAAACCCATTCATAAGAAAGAAAATGGCGGTCCTTCCTTTAAATTAGCTTATATTGCGCCTAAAAAAGATGGAGAAGTTGGCCATTATGCCCCCGTGATAGAGATGAATGGTCAGCCTAAAGTCGTTAATATTAGTCAGGATGCCGATACTCAGGATAAATGTTTTGCGCAGGCCATGTTATTTTTGCAGCAACACCAAAGCGGGAAGATAAAGGCAACCGATCATGAGCATGACTATGGCATCAAATCGTCGGATATTGCAGACTTTAATAAGCAATTAGCTAAACTGGGACGAGGGCATCAGGGGTTAAGGCAGGATTATCACGATGGCCTGACCTTAAAGCATAGTGAGCTGGTGGGTGGAGGAAAAGTACCCTCTAAAAGAGTTATAAAAAATAATAAGCTGAAGGCAAGAAAAGACAAACTCCTGCCTATGTTTAAGAATAAACGGAAAGTTTTACATAAACAGCTGCCAGCTTCGAACCATGCCATATTAAGGAAGCATTTTGATGATGTGATACAAGCGGCAGAAAAGGCGAAAACTCCGCAACAGCTTACCGAAGCCCATGGAGAGTTTAATACTGCCATGACCATGTATGATAAATATGGTAAAAAAGGTTATCAAATGTTGTCTGGTTTTAGCGCGGGAGTTGGAATAGACCAGATTTGGGTAAATAGCGCAAAGAAGGAACTCACTTTTGTGGAAGCAAAAGGCCCCGGAGCAAAATTAGGGCATGGGCGTGATTCCGTGGGTTTAGGCGCCAAGCAAATGAGTGCTGCATGGGTAAGCAGTCACTTAGGCTCCGCAATCAAGGGTGTTCCTGCAATAGACGTCCATCTTAAGGATTCTAGTTATAAATTTAAAGGCTTGCTATTTGAGGCTCATGGAACAAGGACTACTGCTACACAAAAATTTAATTGGGATTATAAGCCGGCTGATTTGGAAGAACACCTTAAAAGAAAAAAGTAGCCAAATTAAACTGGACATGAAGGCCGCCTCTGAATAGAGGCGGCATATAAAGCGGCTTCGATTGGCAGTGGGTTTATGAACTCACGGTCTTATCATTGGCCGATGATTGATGTTGTTCGAATAGCTTATTTAGCTTATTAAGTTTCGTTGTAAAATCTTGCCTATAAGTTTTTGGAATTGAATCAGAATGAGGCAAGGGCACTTTCATGGGATCATAGCGTTTGCCATTAACCCGAAATTCATAATGAACGTGAGGTCCATTGGCGCGCCCTGTCATGCCAACATAACCAATAATTTGACCTAATTTAACGCGAGTGCCTGGTTTAATGTTTTTGCCAAAACGCGACATATGGGCATATAAAGTATTGTAGCGTTCATTGTGTTGAATAATAACTACATTACCATAGCCATGCTGGCTACCAGCAAAAGCTATTTTGCCATCGCCAGTAGCCTTAATCGGGGTACCAATCGGGGCTGCAAAGTCGGTACCATAATGTGGCATGGCAATATGCAGTATGGGATGCATGCGGTGTAAGGAAAAGGGTGAGCTAATTCTAGCACTTAAGACGGGTTTACGGACAAACGCTAACGACGTACTGTTGCCATCCTCGGTATAATAATCGGTTCGCCCCTTAGGATCGGTATAACGGAGAATTTTGTAAGATTGACCATTGGCAGTAAATTCGGCCGCAATAATATCACCGCCCCGTACTTTTTTACCTTTTATGAACTCTTGATCATAAAGTACACGGAAGCTATCGCCTGGGTGGACTTCTCTAGCAAAATCAACTTTAGAATTAAACATTTTAATTAATTCCATAATTTGTTTGCTATTGAGACCGGCTTTTTGCGCAGCAACATAAAATGAGTTTTTAATAACTCCACTCGCATAACCCACAACTTTGTCGGGGGTTAGCTCTATCGTGTCGGCTTTAAAGCCATTAGCAGTTGCAGTAATTTTTAAGATGGTTGTATTATTAATATGATAATTTAATGCTTGTAATTCATGATTATCATTAGCGAGTAATTCGATCTGTTGATTGGGCCTTATCGCACTTAATGCTCGAGCGGCTTCTCTAATATTAAGTATTTCTTGTAATTGCTTAGCGCTTAATCGATTTTTAGCAAAAATATCTGCCAAGGTATCCCCAGATTGAATAATTTCCGTACGCCAAACAGGTTTTTTATCGATGGGCTTAATGTCTGGCTGAAACGGAGTTGTAGCTTGAGGTACTATAGGGGGGGGAAGCGCTATAGGAAGTGCTATAGGTTGATCTTTAAATGTAGTATTAAAATGGGGCGTTAATTTTTTATAAGTGTTATAAGGATCAATAGTAGAAAAACATAAAAACCAAAATAGCAAAGGTAATAATGGTATAAATAGTTGTTGTAGATGATTATTAAACGTAATAGCTTTAACACTATTATATTTAGTAAAACTATAGGTATAATAGCGACTTATTTGCTGATCTTTAGAGATAGATAAAAGAGATTTGAGGTATTGTTTCATGATTTCTGTTACCGATGCTTTCGCAATAATTAAACGTGGAACTGAAGAGATTCTACTAGAAGATGGGCTTTTTGAGAAGTTAGAATTAAATAGACCTCTAAAAATCAAAGCTGGATTTGATCCCACAGCGCCCGATTTACATCTGGGACACACCGTTCTTATTAATAAATTACGTCAATTTCAAGATTTAGGTCATGAAGTCATGTTTTTGATTGGTGACTTTACGGGAATGATAGGTGATCCAACGGGTAAAAGTGAAACTCGCAAACCCTTGACCGTTGAGCAAGTTGCAGAAAATGCTAAAACTTATCAACGCCAAGTGTTTAAAATTCTTGACCCCGAAAAGACTAAAGTCATGTTTAACTCGCAATGGATGAAGAATAAATCGGCGGCTGATTTAATTGAACTAGCCGCTACTCATACAGTGGCGCGCATGTTAGAGCGTGATGATTTTCACAAAAGATTCAGCTCCGGACAACCCATTGCTATTCATGAATTTCTCTATCCTTTATTACAAGGGTATGACTCGGTGGCCATGCAGGCCGATGTGGAATTAGGCGGCACCGACCAAAAATTTAACTTATTGATGGGTAGAGAATTGCAAAAGCATTATGGTCAAAAGCCGCAGGTTGTAATAACCATGCCTTTGATTGAAGGTTTAGATGGCGTAAAAAAGATGTCTAAATCACTTAACAATTACATTGGTATAGCGGAATCTGCTAACGATATGTTTGGTAAAATCATGTCAATTTCCGATGAATTGATGTGGCGTTACCTAGAGTTGCTCAGTTTTAGGCCTATGAGCGAGCTTCAAAAGCTGCGCCAAGCGGTAGCCGAAGGTTACAATCCAAGGGATGTGAAAATAGACTTTGCTAAGGAGATCATCCACCGTTTTCACGATCAAGCGGCGGCGGAAACAGCCCATGCGGATTTTATCGCGCGCTTTCAGAAAAATGAATTGCCCGATGATTTGCCAGCGATCAGCCTAATGGCAGAAACTAAGGGTATGGCTATAAGCCAGTTATTAAAAGCTGCAAATTTAGTTGCTAGCACTTCAGAAGCCATGCGAATGATAGATCAGGGCGCTGTTAAAATTGACGGCGAAAAGGTAAGTGATAAAACTCTGCATTTGTTAGCGGGTACTACGCATGTTTATCAAGTAGGAAAACGCAGGTTTGCAAAAATAACTTTGGAATAAAATCATGGGGCATGGCGATGAAACGTTCTTAAGCATAAGTATTGACATCAATGATGTATTAACCTGTGAGCAATTAGCTCTAGCGTTAATGGGTGCACAAGAAGATTTTATCGATTGGCTGCAAAAAACGAAGTGGGTAAAGGATGAGTTTGATTCTAAGCAGTTACCCAAGATTCGGATGGTTTTCCCCGTCGATTTGGGAAATAGAACGTTTCTATTAAACCAGGTGGGTAAAAACTTGTTGGATGCATTATCCGCAACCGCTTACCTGTATGAAGTTGATATCCATTCATTAGGCCTGCAATATAGCTCTAGCCCCTATGATACGCAACTCCACGTTCAAGCCGTGGTCATGCGTCTATGCAAAAATCCTTATTTAGAACTTTTAAACGTTAACTATCATGAGCTTACCGATATATTTGCCGAGTATTTTAGCAAGCATGGGAGAGTAAAAGGGATCAGCATCCGCTATAATGCACTCACCGCTCAGGGGATTATACTTATTATGGCAAATCCCTATCTAAAAAAACTAGCCTTTGATGGATGCGGCTTTAACTATGTATTTCCCGAACCAAAATGGCTTGTTATCGATTCAATGCCACTAGCTTTTGCTAACGAATATCCCGTCGGTTTTTTAAAGGGTGCTATCACCGCTGGACTTTGCCAAGCTCTTGAATCTAATACTACCCTAGAAGAAATTGTCTTGGGCTACGAAGAAGAAGATGAGGATGAGCCCTGTGGTAAAATGATAATAGGTGCTGATGGACTAAGCCAAATAGAAGCCGCACTAAAGATAAACCATAGCTTGCAAAGATTTGAAATCATTAGCCCGCTACTCGAGCTGACCGATGAGCCAGAGGCAAGATTTGCTACAATGGGTTGTACCGAGCTATCGATGGTTGGCAAACAGCAGGTTAACCTGCGGTATAAATTCATAGAGTTTCGTGAAGATGAACACGCGGTATTTGAACCTAAAATAATCAATGAACAAAGAGTGCCGGCCGATATTAACGGTAAAAAATTGCCAGCCTACCAACAGCTACAATCCTATATGTTGAGAAATCGGGACATTAAGCGCATCCATGAAAGCGCTAGGCAACGCATGCATAATAAATTGGGGCGGGCTTATAGACACGGCTTGTTTAGTGATATTGTGATAGCGCTACAAAGCGCTATTGAAATAGAACCAAAACGTGAACATCAAGTTGATACCTCTGATAATAGTCTATATATATAGAGCTATTAAACGTCCGCGCATAAGCTAGTGCACAGCCATAAATAGCTTTATATAGACGCCTTAGTAACCCTGCCATAATGATTTAAAAAAACCATTGACGAGCAAGTTAAAGTGAGTATAATGCAACGCTCTTGATTCGGTGCGTTGTTAGCGTTTTCAGATAGAAGCTGATGAGATATAAAGATACGATTCAGTTTCAAAATAAATGAAAAAAAGAGTTTGACAAAGCGGAATGAGTTGAGTAAAGTGGGCCTCCCTTGCAGCGAAAGCGAACGAAAGCGAGGGGGGCAAGAAAGATGTAAAAAAGGCATTGACAAGTGAAACAAAACGTGTAGAATGCCTGACTCTGCCGACGACATGTCGGGATGTTCATTAAGAAGACGATTCAAATGATTTAGGAAGATACTTGCACTAGTACGGAGCTGGGAAGACTTTGCTTAAGCTAGACTTAAGCGCAATGAATAGTCACTTCGGTGGCGAATAAATTTAATTGAAGAGTTTGATCCTGGCTCAGATTGAACGCTGGCGGCACGCTTAACACATGCAAGTCGAGCGGTAACATGATAGTAGCTTGCTACTATTGATGACGAGCGGCGGACGGGTGAGTAATGCGTAGGTATCTACCTCATAGTGGGGGATAACCCGGGGAAACTCGGGCTAATACCGCATGAGCTCTACGGAGGAAAGCTAGGGGTAACTCTGGCGCTATGAGATGAGCCTACGTCGGATTAGCTAGTTGGTGGGGTAAAGGCTTACCAAGGCGATGATCTGTAGCTGGTCTGAGAGGACGGACAGCCACACTGGGACTGAGACACGGCCCAGACTCCTACGGGAGGCAGCAGTGGGGAATATTGGACAATGGGGGCAACCCTGATCCAGCGATGCCGCGTGTGTGAAGAAGGCCTGCGGGTTGTAAAGCACTTTAGTTGGGGAGGAAGGTTAGATGGTTAAGAGCTGTTTAATTTGACGTTACCCAAAGAATAAGCACCGGCTAACTCTGTGCCAGCAGCCGCGGTAATACAGAGGGTGCAAGCGTTAATCGGAATTACTGGGCGTAAAGGGCGCGTAGGCGGATAATCAAGCTGGATGTGAAAGACCCGGGCTTAACCTGGGGGTGTCATTCATAACTGGTTATCTAGAGTATAGGAGAGGAGAGTGGAATTCACAGTGTAGCGGTGAAATGCGTAGATATTGTGAGGAACATCGATGGCGAAGGCAGCTCTCTGGCCTAATACTGACGCTGAGGCGCGAAAGCATGGGTAGCGAACAGGATTAGATACCCTGGTAGTCCATGCTGTAAACGATGAGAACTGGATGTTGGCCTTTTCGGAGGTTAGTGTCGAAGCAAACGCGTTAAGTTCTCCGCCTGGGGAGTACGGTCGCAAGATTAAAACTCAAAGGAATTGACGGGGGCCCGCACAAGCGGTGGAGCATGTGGTTTAATTCGATGCAACGCGAAGAACCTTACCTACCCTTGACATGTCAGGAAGTCTGCAGAGATGCGGATGTGCCTTCGGGAACCTGAACACAGGTGCTGCATGGCTGTCGTCAGCTCGTGTCGTGAGATGTTGGGTTAAGTCCCGTAACGAGCGCAACCCTTGTCCTTAGTTACCAGCACGTTATG
>JAQSXL010000057.1 GCA_029256685.1 Gammaproteobacteria bacterium
GCAGGTTATAGGCATGAATTTTATAAGCTATTTGGTTTTGAGGTAAAGGGTATAGATTATACTCTAGAAAGTGAGCCTGAAGTGGCTATTCCATCGTTTGCCGAAACGATAGATTGAATAACCATGCAAAGCGAAATTAGGCCTTGAGCCATAACGGTCAATGATGTTTTATTGATAAAAGAACTGATGGATAAGCCCTGGGATGGTGAGCCTTTGCTAATCAGAAGTAAAAATTACTATTCCCAGTTCTTTACCAGGCATTTTGAGCTTAGCTAACGAGGCACGGCTTAATTAAACTGCCAGGGCCTTATAATTACTGCAGGCAGTTATATGACGGGCCGTGTTTTGCATATCGATGGTGGTTATGCAATAGCTAAAGTATAGTATAAATGGAATAAATATGAGTTTTAAACCATTTTGGGGATTACATCATCCCATGCTGCAAACCATTTTAGGGGCAAAAATTCCTAGTCGTTATAACTATCCCGAAACGTATCAACAAATCACTTTGCCCGATGGGGATATTTTAGTGCTAGCCGTTACTACTCCACCGGATTGGATAGAAACCATGCCCAGCGTGGTTGCGCTTCACGGTTTAGGTGGTAGTCATCAGGCAGGTTATATCAGTCGATTACGGGCAAAAATAGTCGCCTTAGGCTATCGCTTTATTGCATTGAATTTTCGGGGTTGCGGGGCGGGTGCCGGGCTTGCTAAAGGTCTTTATAATGCCGGTTGCAGTGCAGATGTATTGCAGGTAGTTCAATATTTAAAGTCTAATACGCCTAACTCGCCCTTGGTCTTAATTGGTTATTCCTTAGGAGGCAATGTAGCCTTAAAGTTAGCAGGGGAGCTCAAAGAACAGGCCAATCATTATTTTTCTGGGGTGATAGCCATAACGCCACCCGTTGATTTAGCCAATTGTGCGGATTTAATGCGAAAACGCAGCAATGCTATTTTTCGCCGTTATTATATTCGTAGGCTATGGCAAACTGTGAAGGAACGTCATGCCAGTTTTCCAGAGCTAGGTCCTACGCCTAAATTTGATATGTCTTATGGTTTTTGGGAGTTTGATGAGGTATATACGGGGCCACAAAGCGGGTATTTGAATGCAAAGGATTATTATCGGCACGCTAGCGCTTTATCTATGTTAACCCATATTAGTCTGCCCTGTAAAATATTGTTTGCCGCCGATGATCCTTTTATCGATTGCTCAGTCATTAAGCCAATAAATTTAGCTCCCCCCGTTGAAGTATTAATTACATCTCATGGCGGCCATATGGGATTTTTAGCGGCTCCAATGGGTTCGGTGCCACTACGTTGGATGGATCATAAGATTAGGGATTGGGTTAAGGAATTAGTTTAGCAGTCAAGGTATAATTTGTTTCCTATAAGGGTTTGAAGTCTCACTCCTCCTTTATAATATGTAACGCAAGACGGTCATTTTTCGCAAGGGTGGGCTGATAATTTTGATTAAAATCAGAATTAAAATTTAGATTCGATCTTATCAAGCTCAGACTATTTTAATGTATTAACGTCATGTACAAGTTTTAACTGATAAGCCTTTCAAAATGTAAGGAATTATCGGGGTTTAACTTTTTATTTATCGCAAAGGCTAGCGTATGCGCTAACAATTGGTATGCAGGATCTTTTAAACAATTTTCTAGGATATCATTATCTTCTTTGTAGAGGGTTGGCCACTAATCGGGTAAAAAGTATACACAATGAAGTCAAATTTTTTAGCAGCCACCCCTAGCAGTTGGTGCATTTAGCCTTTGGTTAACCAAAACTAACGTTGTTTATAAATTATTTTGGGGGGGAATGTCATTCATTTTAAATCGACGATGAGGATATTTTAACGGGTAAAATTGCATGTGGTATACTATAGGTCTATTTTTCTTGTTTGTAGCCACTGAATGAGGAAATATTTATGCCACTTAATCCTGATATATTATCGCGGCTTAGTCGTAACGATCCAACTTTGACGACACTTGATTTAGCCGGCCAGAACTTAAATACGTCTGATATAGCGGAGCTTGCGACTGCCTTATCCCATAATAGGCATGTGGTAGCGCTTGATTTAAGTGCTAACCCAGTGAGAGATGAAGATGCGCGTTTACTGCTAGCTTGTGAAGCGCTGCGTACGTTAAAACTAGAATCTGCTGAAATCACAGCACAAGGTGCTATAACGCTAGCCCAGCATCCTGGACTCACAGCCCTTTATCTTTCAGAAAATCCTATCGGCCATACAGGCTTTAATGCACTGACCCAAAACACACGGCTTAACTTGCTGGCTGTGGTTGATTGTCAAATTAACAGTAAGGACATGGCGCTGTTCAGTGAGCGCTGTGCACTCACGTCCTTAGATTTATCCGGCAATCAAATGGATGATGAGAGTTGCATCCTCTTAGCTCAGCATGAAAAACTGACCTCCTTAATCCTCAAAAATAATGAAATAACCGATAAAGGCGCAATGGCCTTAACACCACTACGGGCTTTATTAACTTTAGATATCAGTGGTAACAGTGTCGGTGTCGAAGGTGCTAAAGTACTGGCTAACATGCGGCTTAATCATCTCAATCTTAACTATAATAAAGTGAGAGAAGAAGGAGCCGCCTTCATCGCTAAAAATAATACTATCACGTGGCTTGGGCTTGCAGGTAATGCCATTAATAACCCTGGCATGGTGCACTTAGCTAACAACCAAATTCTACGCTACCTCGATGTGAGCTATAATCACATCAGTGACAGCGGAGCCGAAAGCTTAATTAATAATCACAGCTTACAAGAATTAAACATTAATTATAATGAAATCACTGAAAACGGTACGGCGGCTATTGCACAGCACCCTCGCTTAGTCAAACTATCTTTGGCCCATAACCTGCTAGGTGACGCAGGCGCAACAGTCATTGCTAAAAGTACCACTATTATCTGGCTCGATATGGCCGGTAATCAAATTGGCTGGGCTGGGGGCAAAGCCCTTTCGGGCAATAAGCGTTTAAAAACCCTTTTGTTGTCTTACAATCCTTTAAAAGATATTGGCACTATCTTTCTTTCCCAAAATAAAACTTTGGAAGAATTATCATTAAGCTATGCCAAAATTAAACATGCTGGTGCCATTGCACTCTCGGAAAACCAAACGCTTAAACGACTAATGATGAATTATAATTATATTGGTAAGGAAGCCAAGCAGGCTCTTAAGCAAAATACACACTTTGAATATCTTTCGATGTCAGAAGAGCAGCCGCCTGAATTTAGTGATGACAATTTGGATACCATTTTTTTATTATCACAGAACTTTTTATGTATTCGCAGCAAGGAGGGGAGAATTGAGTTTTTTAATCCCGCTTTTTCACGCGTACTTGGCTATACCGATGATGACTTATTGGCAAATGATTATCTTGATTTGTTGCATCCCGATGACCGCAAGCAAGAATGCGAGGCTATCATACCGCAACTACAGAAAATTCCCATTGTAAAGCACATCAATCGCTATCGTTGCAACGATGGTACCTATCGGCTAGTAGAGTGGAGCACCCAAGCAAAACATGACCGTATTTATGCCATGGGTGTTGATATTACCGCGCAAAAGCGAGCTGAAAATAAATTGATTAAATCAGAACGCGCAGCAGCTGAGATATATCTGCAACAAGCTCAGCACTACTCTCAAAAACAAACTAACTTCATTGCCAATCTTTGCCATGAGTTACGCAATCCATTAGGGGGTATCCATGGAAGCTTAGATATTATTGAGGAGCGCTTGAAAACCATCACTCACCTAGTTAATGAACAACAGTCCTTGTTGCCCTCTCAAGTTATGGAAAAATATCAGCAGGAATATGAGAAAATTATTGAAAGCATCCAGGATATGCGCATTTGCACAGAGCATGAAGAAATGATACTCAACGATAATTTGGATATCACCAAATTAGGGGAAGGGAAATTTCAACTTGCCAATCAAGCCTTTGAGCTTAAAAGTACCTTACAAGAAGCCCGTAGAATTTTAAAAGCCAAAGCGGAAAATAAAGGGCTAGCGCTCACTTTATCCTTACCGGAAGATACCTTGCTGGTTAAGGGCGATGCGATTCGTATAAAGCAAATTATCATTAATTTAGTCAGCAATGCCATTAAATTTACAGAGCAAGGGGCCATTGATATCGCTTTAAGTGTGCAAGAGCGTACGGCTACGCATACCCGTTTTGAGATAAAAGTAACCGATACGGGCATTGGGATGACAGAGCAAGAAATTAGTAAGCTATTTGAACGGTTTGTGCAAGCATCTACGACTAACCAGTACGGTGGCTCAGGGCTTGGTCTTCTCATTGCTAAAAATTTAGCGCATTTAATGGAGGGCGATATCACGGTCGAAAGCGAAAAAGGACGGGGTACAACATTTCGCTGCGTCCTTCAGTGCAACACAAGCGAACAGCTAGAACAAGAAAGTTCTCTAGAAATGCCTACCCCAGCGCTTCCTACCTTGTCTGTTACGATACTGGTGGTCGATGATAATGCCATTAACCGTAAAACACTAGGATTTACGCTACAACGCGCAGGACACACTTGCTTATATGCCGCCAATGGCCAGGAAGCGATAGCACAATACCAGAGGCACAAGCCTGCTGTTATTTTAATGGATATCATGATGCCTAATGTCAATGGTATGGAGGCCGCGCGAGAGATACGGCGTCTGGAAGGGGGTACATCTCATGTCCCTATCATTGCACTCACCGGCAATGCCTTAGAGCAACAACGTAAACAAGCTCTGGATGCTGGCATGGATGACTACCTTACTAAACCCTTTAAAAAGAAAGTGGTTCTTGAAAAAATTGCAAACTTACTTGCTAAATCTCAAAACAGCCCTTCGTCTACACCTGTATCACCGACTTCTTTATTAGACATGGCATTGAGGCAGCCTTCTTCGCTTTGGCGTCAACCTCAAACCGAAACACCCTCATCTCCTGACCAAGGCGTTAGTTTTCAGTATAACTCTGTCACCTGATGAATTTTTCAAGCTGAATCTAAAGTTTATTATTAAAAAGCCATGACATTTAGTACCTTAAGAATTTAGCTCACTCAAAATCTTTGCTACGATAAAATTTAGACTTCATTGTGTCCTGAACTCAACCAACAACTGCAACTTTTGTACATATTTTAACCAGCAAGATTGTTATAAAATCTTGCGGGATAGTATAGCAAGGAGTTGCAAGATGGGCTATAAACAACTGGATTATCTGAAGCGTTGTCAGATTTATGGGCTTTGGCGAGCAGGCTATAATCAAACTGAGATAGCAAAATAAGCGGGTGTTCATAAATCAACCATTAGCCGAGAGTTTAAGCGAAACATCACTTTTGTTCGTACAGCTCTAGGTTCATAGCAGTATAAGCCTAACTATGCCCAAGGTTATACGGATGAACGGCATAAGATGAAACGCAAGCAGATTAAATTTAACCAGGAAGTTGAAAAGTTTATTCGTGAGAAGCTGTTGCAAGATTGGAGTCCTGAGCAAATCAGCGGCTATGCCAAGCGACACGGTTTATTTTCAATCAGCCATGAACGTATTTACCAATTTGTTCTTGGCGATAAGCAAAAGGGCGGTAAATTATATAAGCAGCTTCGCCATCAGCATAAGAAATATCGTAAACGCTATGGGAGTCCAACGCGTCAAAGCCCTTTAAGAAATCGGGTGATGATTGATAAGCGGCCTGTTATCGTTGATGAGAAGAAGCGGTTAGGGGATTGGGAGATTGAATCCCAGCCTAAATCACTTAATGCCTTACCAGAAACCAGCGATTTATTGGAACTACCCGAAGTACAAGAGCAAATCAAAACGATGGCAAAGGCACATTGGGAAAACTGGTTAGATGAATCAATCCCTGCATTGGATAACCAAACGCCTCGAGAAGCCGCGAAAACCAAAGACGGCAGAGAAAAACTCGAGGCTTTATTATTGCACTATGAACGGCATGATGTAGAAAAAGCCAATAATCTTTTTAAAACTGATATTGCCGATCTAAGGGCTAAATTAAGCTTAGATAAGCATCAGTGAAAAACAGGTTATTGGTAAAATAAAGAGTGGTTGCACTTATGGGTTGAATGCGCGGTAAATAAGCACTTCATACTTCCGATAATCTTTATTATCGGAAGTATTGGGGCAACCCGTCGATAGCCAAGCTGTTGGGCATGAAAGCCATTATGTCTATGACTTGTTGCAAAACAATACCTCAGATATTAAACCTAATATCCTATCAACAATTACCCATGGGATTAATCATTTAACTATTTTATAAAATTTTTTTTCAAGCTATTTAGATAGCCATGTATGGTTTTTTGAAGAATTATTAACCCTGAATAGTAAAAATTAACCACCTGTCATTGGAAAAAATGTTGGATGGCGTTATTATTTGATGCATTCTACAGATTATTAAAGGAATATAAGGTGTTACTCATTCTATTTATTATGCTACTTATTGCGCTACTCACCGCTTGGCTTGGCAACAGAAAAGTAGCTATGATGAGCTTTTTATTAGGGCTAGCCTTGGCTATCATTTGTTTTTACCATCATCTTACCACTCATTTAAACCTAGTCCTTTAAAGCTATGGAACATCGTTATG
The DNA here is from genome assembly GCA_029256685.1 of Gammaproteobacteria bacterium. Taxonomy (GTDB): domain Bacteria; phylum Pseudomonadota; class Gammaproteobacteria; order JAQSXL01; family JAQSXL01; genus JAQSXL01. The sequence continues at coordinate 6,611 of JAQSXL010000057.1, forward strand.
CTAAATAAAAAATTGATTGTTACTTACGAACGTATTTTTAATACCTTAGAGTTGACCGGTATTATTCTAATGCTAATGATGGCCTTTGGTTTTCAGTTGGTTTTACATGAACTACCCTGCCCCTTATGTTTATTGCAACGGGTAGGCTTTATTGGGATCGCTTTTGGGTTTTTAATGAATTTACGTTTTGGTTTGCGTCCTAGCCATTATGCTATTGTCTTACTTAGCGCCTTATTTACTAGTTTTGTAGCCTTAAGGCAAATTGCTTTGCACGTGGTTCCTGGCACGGGTGCCTATGGCAATGCGCTATTCGGTTTGCATCTTTATACCTGGTCTTTCATTATTTGCACCTTAATAGTGATAGCCACGACCTTTATGTTAAGTATCGATACTCAGTATCAAGTGGTTCATAAACGTAATATTCGCATGCCTGCCCTAACCCACACCTTATTTGCAACGACTCTTTTTATTATTATTGCTAATTTAGTTTCGGTATTGTTAGAATGCGGCCTTAAAGCCTGTCCGGATGATCCCATGCACTACCTTTGGCTATTAAAAGGTTAAAAAAGTTTTTTGCCTATAAAAATTTAATGAGGTGCAATTATCATAATTGAACCTCATTAAATTTTCTTGGAATAACAAGCACTGAACCCTTTTTTCGAATACTGTCACGAATGGCCTTGCTGTCATAGCCTTGTCAATAGACTCGAATAGTTTAGTAAAACTAAATCTTTTATAAGAAAAATATTGCTTTAGAAACTATAAATGCTGACCAAATTTATAATAATTATAGTCAGCAGTTATTATTATAATTATAAGATCAGGAAAAACTAGCAGAACAAAAACCCTGTTGACGTCCTTTAAGTTGACGTAGGTAATATTTCAAGCGCTTAATATTAAACTGAATCAAAGAGTATTTATGAGCCATGGGTTTGCAACTATCTAATAATAAAGTTGCCGACATCATACGCGGATCTTGCATTGTGGAATTGATTATCATTGATTTGCCTCTATTTGTGTTTTAACTGATAATCAGTATATGAGAACAAAAAGAGAGCGTCAAGCAAAATTAACAATTTAAAATTATTTATAGCCTATTGGATATAACATTAACTTTGAAGGTTGCTGCATAGCTAGTGCAGTGTCAGGCTGATATTGGCTTTTAGAATACCGGGTGTCGCGAATGCAGCAGCGACAGGACACTAGTCATCTTATTAGACAATATCGACCTGACACCCTACTCGCTCCAAAAGACACAGGAAAATTCAAAACATTTAGAAAACAGATTTTTGTAAAAAAAGCTGTTAAGCAATATGGGGTTGTAAGCAGATAGCCTCGTTTTTTCCCTAATTTACTTTTAAGATGATTCTAAAGCCGCAATAATGGCATCCAGATCAATATCGGATTGTTGATTATTAAACACATAATCCCTAGCAAATGAATATGCTGATATGCGACAAGCGATAATTTAGCCAGCATGGCTAACCCCTTAGTATTTGTTTTCAGCCTCGTACTTTTGCAGTAATCGTGTCAGTAAGGCTGAATTATAATAGATGATAGCATTTGCTATCAGTCTTCCACATTTATATATTTCAGCGTGTAAATACTGCGAATAAGCTTATCAAACTCAAAGAGAGCTTTAGCATAGGGATAGATAGGTACAGAGCTTTTTTACCAAGGTGCTTTGTGTGCTTTCCTTCTGAGCTAGTGTTACGATGATGCGCTGGAGTTGTGGCCACTCTTGTTTAATGAGCTTAAGGTTAACTTTGCCTGCGGGCTGAATAAGATACTTGTAAAATGACCTTCATCCTGTGTGCAGTAAAGATGATTAAGCTCTTTTTCCAGATTGGTAAAGCGTAGAGTAAAAAGATAACCAAACCAATCCAGAATGGCAAAATTTTCTTTGTTAATACGCCGGATATGGCTTCTGGAATAATATCGCTGGTATTGTGATGCACAATATGAAATGCATAATAGCTTTCATGTTCATGAGCGCTAATCGCATCGGTTTGCAACGGCACATGATTACATAATAAGGTATAAGCGACAACACCGCGGCCTTTACCGAAATATTTTTTGGAGTAGCGGGCTTTTAAGGTGGGACGTTCTACTTCATATTTTTGGCCATCCGTACTGCCATAGCGCTTATCAAAGCCAAGCTCATAGTAAGGAAAGATGCCTAATGCTTTTGCCCGGTTGCTGATAATATCATTGGCCGCTTTCAGCGTGGCGAGGCGAATATATTGCTTTCGGCTATCATCAAGCCTATGGTAAGGTATATCACTGATAGTGGCCATTTTAGGTAAGCTGTGATTCATGGCTTCTGCTATGATGACAGCAAACAGCTTGTCTTCACGTGGCAATTTTTTGCTATTTGGTTGCTTTAAAGGTTTAAAGGCTCTAAGAAACGGGCACTGCTCAAAAGTAACCGATTTGCAAAACACAATAAATTTGAGCGGATAAGTTGGGACGGTTTTGAATTAACTGTTGCTCAGTTTCTATAAAAGTAAGAAAAGTAAAACGCTGCTCTTCGTCAAAGTCTGGCAAAGCGTAAATTGCTCTGCTTCAGAAAGGATGGTAAGTCTTTTGTTCTTTTCCCACATTTATGCTACAAATTGTCTATTGCAAAACGACCTTTACTATAGCACTATAATGTATAGGTTAAATAGCATTTAAATAATGCTACATCTTGTATAATTTTCATGTTGAAATTAAATTAAAGTTTAACAGGCTTAAAAATGAGTAAAATTATGGCTTATATTCGAGCCTCAACAGACAAACAAGCTTTAAGTCACCAGAAACTGGAAATTCTAGAATTTGCTCATAAGCAAAACTTAAAAGTGGACGAGTTTGTAGAGATGACTATCTCTTCGCGCAAAACGAGTAAAGACCGCCGAATTGATGAGTTGCTCGAAAAGCTGGGTTCTACTGATAGTCTCATTGTTACAGAGCTGAGCCATTTAGGGCGTAGTACGGCAGAAGTCATAAGTCTTATTAATGCGCTTATTCAACGCAATATTCGAATCATTATTATTAAACAAGGGATTGATATACAGCAGCAAGATATGCAGTCAAAGGTGATGCTAACGCTGTTTTCTTTGTTTGCAGAGTTAGAACGGGATTTAGTCAGCCTAAGAACCAAAGAAGCGTTAGCTGCTAAGAAAGCACAAGGACAAAAACTAGGTAAGCCCAAAGGTATATTACAAAAAAGTAAATTTGATGCTGATATTGCTAAAATTAAAGAGTTACTTGGATATGGATTATCAGTGAGAAAGATAACAAAAGTATTGGGCTATTCTAACCATATTGCACTTAATACCTATATTAACAAGCGAAATCTACTTGCAAGCTCAAAATAGTTAGTCTAAGTCCAAAATTTAAATTAGTTACTTGCTATACTTAATTAGAATAATATTAATGGTATAAAGGAGCTAAAAATGTTTAGAGCAACAATTAAAAAAGGCAGTACTATGAAAGGACTGTTGAATAACATAACTCAAAGGGAAATACATTTTGAGAAAACACTTCCTATTACTGGAAGAGATAATAAGTTACAAGGTATTCTCATTACAGTTGGCAAAGATGACAAGTTAAACGCAAAAAGACAAGATTTTTTAGAAATTATAGCGAAGAATGGTTTAAGAACTAGTATTGGTTATTTGTTACTTGACGTTACCCAAACCGTAATAACGATACCAGATAAAAATAATCGACGGAAAGTAGTAGGTGATCCTCATATTGCAGGTGCTTTATTTACACCTAATATGGAGATTATAGAGGGGACTGGAGTTGATAAGGTTTTCACAGGAAAGAAGCACTTAAACCAAGATACAGGAATTGAGGAAGGAGGTTCATTACATCGACAGAATTATAAAGCTGATGCTTTATTTAAAAAAGATCCAGTTATTGAGCGGTATTTGTTTAGGTCTATAGATAATGGTGTTTCTAAAGGAGGCGGCAAACGCTATATAGGAATTATTGCCCTAGAAAGTACTAATTTAGATGTAAAATCGGTTCAACAACGGATTGCTCATGATAAGCAGGAGGATAAGAATTATGATCGCCTGCAAAATTCGTGTGGACATCACGCTGAGAGAGCTTTCATAGGATCGCAAGTGGGTGGTGAGAATTTAGAAACACAGGATGCGTTTATGAATATTATGATGGACGTAACTAAAAACAATAATTTTGAAAAAATAGCTAGCGATTTAGGGTTAAGTAAATCAGCGGTTGTCCGTGGTAAAGAGTATCATAATTCTTTCCAAGAAAAGAATGAAGCAATCCCATCAAATGGGTTAATAATGTAACGACTATTAATATTATATAGGAGTCCACTATGAAAAGATTAATCTATAAGAATCATGGTTTGTTTAAAAACATGCAAGCCTTAACTCATCCAAAACCTAAAAAAAATTCCATGATGTATAGTACTAACTCTATTCAAATAAATAACAATA
>JAQSXL010000058.1 GCA_029256685.1 Gammaproteobacteria bacterium
TATTTTAGGTTGAATTGCTAAATTGAGTAGCAATTAGGCCAGAGATTCATTATCTTTAACTTGATAAAATAAAGATGGGTTGTCGTTAATGAAACAGATTCAATTAAATTTAGTTATACCCGCGCCTTTAGCGGGTCAACGGCTTGATCAAGCCTTAGCGCACTTACTACCAGAATATTCTCGTAGTCGCATTCAACAATGGCTTGAACAACAGATGATACTCGTTAATGGACAACCCGCTAAGTCACGCGCTAAAGTGCTGGGCAACGAAAAAATTGTTGTTAATGCTAGCTTAATAGAAACTAATCCAGAATGGCAGCCAGAAGAAATTGGCTTAAGTATCGTCTATGAAGATGCGGATATTCTAGTCATTAATAAACCAGCAGGCTTAGTGGTCCATCCGGCCGCGGGAAATTATACGGGCACCCTATTAAACGCATTACTGCATCATCTTCCAGAGCTTGTCGCTCTTCCACGAGCCGGCATCGTTCACCGCTTAGATAAAGAGACCTCTGGTCTATTAGTCGTTGCAAAAACTTTAGAAGCCCATACTCATTTAGTTAAACAATTACAAGCTAGAACGGTAAAACGGCAATATGAAGCGTTGGTAGTTGGCAATTTAATCACCAGCGGCACCATCGATGCCCCCATAGGTCGTCATTCTCTTGATCGTAAACGCATGGCGGTTGTCACTCAGGGAAAACCCGCCATAACTCATTATACCGTCTTACAAAATTTCTCAGGCTTCACCCATCTACAAGTTAATTTAGAAACCGGTAGAACCCATCAAATTCGAGTGCATATGACCCACCTTAAACATCCCTTAATCGGCGATCCTGTTTATGGTAAACGGCAAAAGCTCACTAAAGCAGTACCTCATGAACTCAAAGAAACAGTAAGCGGCTTTAAACGCCAAGCTCTGCATGCTAGACGCTTAGGACTTTTGCATCCTAGCAATGGCATTTACATGGAATGGGAAGCCCCTTTGCCCACCGATATGATTAAGCTTATAGAGCAACTGTATTTTTATCATTATTAAAATTTGGACTAAGTTTCGTGAAGCCTGTAATTTTCAGCAATTTGCTGACCCAAGCCGTACGCTTCATCTATGCTAGTAAATAAAGGCTCACTTCGTTTGATACCTGCAAATTTTAACTAGGCTTGCTCAATAAAAAGCCTTGAGGAAATTCCGTCAACTTTATTATCAATAAAATTGATTAAATAAATCAAAATAATATATTTAATATATATAAAAATTAGTGTCATACTGATACTGCCGTAAATATTAACTTTCAACAAACTTAAAAAAGAGTTAAACATGAAAAAGCGTTGTATTAGCGATATCACTGACACTTTTAATAAATATGCCATTCTTGCTCGCTTCAACCAAATAGCCATGCATGAAATCATCCAAGCCAAACATAATAGCCTGAGTTTTTGGGGGCTATTTATCATAGACCAAGAAATGCTCTCACAAGCAAAATTTTTTGCAAAGCACTTAATAAAAATGGAGCAAGAAATTTCAACTAGACAAATCGTCGCTTCTATTTACGAGTTTTATAATACCTGCCAATCTAGTGACTTCGCCGTAAAAATCATGGATCAATTAGTGGGTTTGTTAGGATTGAATTATAAACAGACTTCCAACGATGAGCCTGCTACAGAGCCGCCTTCTCGTAGCGAAATATTTAATGCCATTAATACCAAAATCCCCCCAGAGTTTGAGTTACCAGAACTGGATAAAAACAGCTTAGACTTCTTGCATAACCTATAATGCTAAGCCAAGGTCGTACTACTGCCCTTAGAAGAAAATTCCTGGCTCAATACCGCAGTCAAAGCCATCCATAATGTCTGATAGCAACAACAGACTAGCAAACGCATGGTTACTTAACACTTATAACTATGATTACACCTTGGCGCCTTTTAAACTCTCTGCTATGCTAAGGAATCTTTAATAATTCACAGATAAGAAGACTATGCATCCTACTTTAAACATTGCCGTTACTGCCGCACGCCGTGCGGGTGATATTATTACTCGTTCACTTGATCGCAATGGCAGAATTGCCGTGCAGCAAAAACACATGAATGATTTCGTCACCGAAATTGATCAATTAGCCGAAAAAGATATTATCGCTACTATCCGTCGTGCCTATCCCACCCACAGCATTTTGGCTGAAGAAAGCGGTAGACACCGTGGCGATGATCATCAGTGGATTATTGATCCCCTAGATGGCACCACCAATTTTATCCACGGTTTTCCACATTTTGCGATTTCTATTGCGGTTCAATATCGTGGTCAATTAGAACATGCCGTCATTTATGATCCCATTCGACAAGAACTATTTACCGCCACCCGGGGTGCTGGAGCGAAATTAAACGATTACCGAATCCGAGTGGGTCAGCGTAAACAATTAAGTGAATGTTTAATGGGTACCGGTTTTCCCTACCGTTCACACGAGCATTTAGCAAGCTATCTACGCGGTTTTGCCATGATGATGCCTCAATGTACAGGTATCCGCCGGGCCGGTTCCGCTGCACTTGACTTGGCTTATGTGGCTGCAGGACGTTTAGATGGTTTTTGGGAAATGGACTTACACCCCTGGGATATTGCAGCTGGCGCTTTGATCATAAAAGAAGCCGGGGGCATTATTACCGATTTACACGGCGGTGAAAACTATCTCAAGGATGGCAATGTCATTGCCGCTAATGCAAAAATCCATAAAGAAATGTTAACCATCATTAAACCCGCATAAAATAACATAAAAAAGCCAGCAAACCGCTGGCTTTTTGCATAACGTCTGCCGATGTTAATTCAGCAGCATTTTCTCTTATAAAAGACACTCTCTAAGATAGGGTTGATAACAAGGTCCGCCATAACAGTGAGCCTTGAAAATTCTATCTAAAGCATATATTTAATTACAAAAAGTAGCCATTCCCTAATAGGGAATGGCATACAATAAAACTATTTCCAACCCGTTACTTCTGCAAGAGCCTTACCAATATCCGCAGGTGATTTCACGGTACGCACTCCGGCAGCTTCTAAAGCAGCAAATTTTTCAGCGGCGGTGCCTTTACCACCCGCAATGATAGCCCCTGCATGGCCCATACGCTTGCCTGGAGGAGCGGTTACACCGGCGATATAAGCAACCACGGGTTTGGTAACATTGTGCTTGATAAATTCAGCGGCTTCTTCTTCGGCACTGCCTCCAATTTCACCCACCATCACAATAGCTTCGGTTTGCGGATCGTTTTGGAATAAGGCTAACACATCGATAAAGTTAGTGCCGGGAATGGGATCGCCCCCTATACCCACGCAGGTGCTTTGGCCAAAACCAAGCTCGGTAGTTTGCTTCACGGTTTCATAAGTCAAGGTACCCGAGCGGGACACAATACCTACCTTACCTGGTTTATGAATGTGGCCTGGCATAATACCAATTTTACATTGACCTGGTGTAATAACACCGGGACAGTTAGGGCCAATTAAGCGCGCATGGGTATTATTTTCTAAATAGACTTTAACATCTAGCATATCAAGCGTAGGGATACCCTCGGTAATACAGACAATAAGCTTAATGCCCGCATCGGCAGCTTCAATGATAGAATCCTTACAAAATGGCGCTGGTACGTAAATTACGCTAGCATCCGCTCCCGTTGCCTCTACCGCTTCGCGTACGGTATCAAATACGGGTAAATCAAGGTGAGATTCCCCGCCTTTACCAGGCGTTACCCCCCCTACCATTTTTGTACCATAGGCCATCGCTTGTTCGGAGTGGAAGGTGCCTTGTTTACCGGTAAAACCCTGGCAAATAACTTTAGTGTCTTTGTTAATTAAAATACTCATTATGCACCTCTCGCAACTTTAACAACTTTTTCAGCGGCATCAGCCAAACTGGAAGCAGGAATAATATTGAAGCCACTTTCACTTAACTTTTTCGCGCCAAGCTCAGCATTATTACCTTCCAAACGCACTACAACGGGTACTTGTATACCCACTTCCTTAACTGCAGCGATAATACCATCGGCAATTAAGTCGCAGCGAACAATACCACCGAAAATATTGACGAGTACGGCTTTAACCTTATGATCGGACAGGATAATCTTGAAAGCCTCAGTTACACGTTCTTTAGTAGCGCCACCACCCACGTCTAAGAAGTTAGCTGGGTTACCACCATACAGCTTAACGATATCCATGGTTGCCATGGCAAGGCCTGCGCCGTTAACCATACAACCGATGTCACCATCTAGGGCAATATAATTTAATTCCCAATCTTTAGCACGGTTTTCGCGCTCATCTTCTTGGGTAACATCGCGCATTGCCCGTAATTTAGGTTGGCGGTATAAGGCATTATCATCAATATTAATTTTTGCATCTAAACAGAGTAAGTCACCTTTATCGGTCACAACCAGCGGATTGATTTCTAGTAAACTTAAATCGCTTTCTACAAATAGTTTGCCAAGACCAACCATTAATTGACTAAATTGCTTAATTTGCTCTGGAGTTAAATCAAGCTTAAAAGCAATTTCACGCGCTTGATAGGGCAACACGCCCACTAAGGGATCTACCACAACCTGTAAAATCTTTTCGGGATGTTTATGAGCCACTTCTTCGATTTCAACCCCACCTTCGGTGGAAGCCATAAACACTACGCGACGGGTAGCCCTATCAATTACGGCGCCTAAATATAATTCCCTAGCAATATCAGTTGCGTTTTCTATTAATAACTGATTGACAGGTTGACCACGTTCATCGGTTTGATAAGTGACTAAACGAGTACCCAATAATTTATGTACAACCTCTACCAGTTCTTCTTTAGAGGAAACGATCTTTACCCCACCGGCTTTACCACGGCCGCCGGCATGTACTTGGGCTTTAACAACCCAGGGTGTTGACAATTGTTCAGTAACAGCTAATGCTTCTTCTGCATTAGAAATCACCTGCCCAACTGCAACGGGTAAACCATAGCTTGCTAGCAGTTGTTTTGCCTGATATTCATGTAAATTCATTTTATTAATCCTATCTATTTCTAAACTACAAGTTTCGCACTGAGTGCGAAACTTATGTAAACCTAAAACGCCCTCTCTCTATCAAGAGCGAGGGAAAAAGTACCCATCTCTCAGCCAGTTGCAGCAGAAAGAAGATTTACCTAAGAATTAAATATCTAAAAGCATTCTAGCGGGATCTTCTAGCAATTCTTTGATGGTTACTAAAAATTGCACCGACTCTTTACCATCGATTAAACGGTGATCATAAGATAGGGCAAGATACATCATCGGACGAATGACCACTTGGCCATTTTCTGCCACCGGTCTTTCTTGAATTTTATGCATGCCTAGTATAGCAGTTTGCGGTGAGTTAATAATAGGAGTTGAAAGTAAAGAACCAAATACGCCACCGTTAGTGATGGTGAAAGTACCTCCAGTCATTTCTTCCATACTCAATTTTCCGGCTCTGGCTTTACCCGCATAATCACCCAGATTTTTTTCAATACCGGCTAAACTCATGCTATCGGCATCACGCAATACGGGCACGACCAAACCGCGTTCGGTAGATACTGCAATACCAATGTCATAATAACCATGATAGACAACATCATTACCATCAATCGATGCGTTAACAGCAGGGAAACGCTTCAAGGCTTCTACGGCAGCCTTGGTGAAAAAGGACATAAAACCCAGCTTAACCCCATGTTTTTTCTCAAATGAATCTTTATATTGGCTACGCAAATTCATAACGGCTTGTAAGTTAACTTCATTGAAAGTTGTCAACATCGCAGTCGTTTGCTTAACTTCAAGCAAGCGCTCGGCAATGCGCGCGCGCATTCTGTTCATAGGAACGCGTTGCTCGGGGCGAGTTCCGGTGACGGCTACTTGTTGACCGGCTTTTGCGGCGGCTGGTTGAGACATGGAATTGCGTACATCTTCTTTGGTGATGCGACCATCTTTGCCACTGCCCTTTACTTGGCTAGCATCAACATTATGCTCACCTACTAAGCGGCGTACCGAAGGACTTAAGTCGGCAGCGATGGTCTTTTCAGTTTCCGTTGGCTTAGCGTCTACTTTAGTAACGGGTTTAGCTTCGGCTGCACTACTCTGCGCAGCGCCCGCTTTTAAAGTGGCTAGGATTTCATTGGAAGTAACCGTATCACCTTCCCCTTTTAGAATTTCTGCTAAAACGCCATCTTCTGGAGCTGGAACTTCTAACACCACTTTATCTGTTTCTAAATCAACGAGGTTTTCATCCCGTTTAACAAAATCACCCGGTTTCTTATGCCAGGTAACAATAGTTGCATCGGCAACAGATTCAGGTAGGACAGGTACTTTTATTTCAATACTCATAGTTACTAGCCTTTTATTAAATATTTATAAAAAATATGCTATTCCCGCACAAGCCGGAATTTAGTAGTTTAAACTTAATGCCACTCTAAGCTGGCCTGAAAAATTACTTTATGCCCAACGCCTGCTTAATCAATGCAGCTTGTTGTTCAGTATGTTTAGCCATATGTCCTTCGGCAGCAGAAGCCAAGGCCATACGCCCCGCATAGCTTAATTCTTGGTTATCCATTAGGCAAGCCCGTATATCATATTGAACTTGGAACCACGCCCCTTGATTATGCGGTTCCTCTTGACACCAAATGACTTGTTCTGCCTGTTTATAATGGGCTAGTTCCGTCTGCAATTTTTCAGTTGGGAAAGGATACAATTGTTCAACACGGATGATGGCCGTATCATTTTTCGCCAATTCACGCCGTTTTTCCAATAAATCATAGTAAACTTTACCACTACACAGGACAACCCGTTTTACTTCTTTAGGATTGATAGCGTCTATTTCTGGGATAATCAACTGGAATTCACCCTTGGCTAAATCCTCGAGTTTAGAAGTTGCCAGTTTATGCCTCAACAAACTTTTGGGAGACATGACTATCAAGGGTTTACGATAAGAACGTAACATCTGTCTACGTAGCATATGAAATATTTGAGCTGGCGTAGTAGGTACACAAACCTGCATATTTTCTTGCGCACAGAGTTGTAAAAACCGCTCTAACCGGGCAGAAGAATGTTCGGGACCTGCGCCTTCATAACCATGAGGCAACAACATAACTAGCCCACATAAGCGACCCCACTTTTGCTCGCCAGCACTAATAAATTGATCAATAACCACTTGAGCACCGTTGACGAAGTCACCAAATTGAGCTTCCCATATGACTAAGGCTTTAGGTTCGGCCGTTGCAAATCCATATTCAAAACCCAATACACCGGCTTCGGATAATACCGAATCGACAATGGCAAATTGACCCTGTTTTTCCGAAATATTTTGCAGTGGAATATAAACCTTACCGGCTTCTTGATCATGCAAAACGGCATGTCTATGAGCAAACGTACCCCGGCCAACATCTTGGCCGGAAATCCGCACTATAAAACCTTCCGTTAGCAAACTGGCATAGGCCATGGTTTCACCAAAACCCCAATTCATCGCTAACTCGCCTGCCGCCATTTTTTTACGGTTCTCAAGTTCGCGGGCAACTTGGGGCTGAATCTTAAAATTAGCCGGTAATTTTTCTAAGGCTGTAGCCAGTTGCTTTAATTGCTCATTTGATACGCCTGTCTTAGCCTCTACAGTCCAAGACTGACCTAAATAAGGCTTCCAATCTACAGCAACAGCATCTTTGGCCACTTGCGCCAAGGCGACTACTGGCTGCCCAGCATCAAGCGCCTTACGGTAATCTTCTTCGAGTTGTTCCACCGCTTGGTTATTAAGTACAGTTTCTGCAATTAATTTGTCAGCATATAATTTTGCAGTGGTAGGACGCTGCTTAATGATTTTATACATCACAGGTTGCGTTGCCGAGGGCTCATCCGCTTCATTATGGCCATGTCTACGATAGCAGACTAAATCAATCACTACGTCTTTTTTAAATTTCATGCGGTAATCAAGCGCCAATTGCATAACAAAATAGGCTGCCTCTGGATCATCGGCATTCACATGAAATACCGGAGCTTGCACCATTTTAGCGATATCGGTGCAGTATAAGGTGGAACGAGCATCCTGTGGATTGCTAGTAGTAAAACCGACTTGGTTGTTAATCACAATGTGAACGGTTCCACCGGTCGCATAACCACGAGCCTGTGACATGGTAAAAGTTTCCATCACAACCCCTTGCCCGGCAAAGGCAGCGTCACCATGTAATGCTACCGGGATAACTTGCTCACGATTTTCATCTTGGCGGCGCTGCTGACGTGCACGTACAGAACCCTCAACCACTGGCGAGACAATCTCTAAATGAGAAGGATTAAAGGCTAACACTAAATGCATGGTCTTATCGCCAATTTGCATATCCGAGGAAAAACCCATGTGATATTTTACGTCGCCAGACCGTCCTTCATCATCTTCAAATTTGCCTTCAAACTCATGAAATAATACCTTAGGTGCCTTACCCAAAATATTAACTAACATATTGAGACGACCACGATGCGCCATACCAATTACGGTTTCTTTAACTCCTTGGCTAGCCGCACGACGAATCAATTCATCCATCATAGGGATTAAGGTTTCACCGCCTTCCAAAGAAAAACGCTTTTGCCCCACATACTTTCTGCCTAAGTATTTCTCTAAGCCTTCGGCAGCGATTAAACGATTGAGTAGGTGCTGTTTTGTTTCTGCACTCAACTTAGGCTTTGCCCGAGTTGATTCTATTCTTTCTTGTAACCATACCACTTCATCGTGGTTATTAATGTGCATATATTCAAAACCAATGCTACTGCAATAGGTTTCGTTTAAAGCTTGATAAATATCTTTTAGAATCGCCGTGTTAGTAAAGAAAGGAGAGTCGGTGGTAAAAGACGTATTTAGATCGGCCGAAGTTAAACCATAATAGGCTAAATCTAAATCTGGAATTTGTTGTTTTACGGATAAACCCAGTGGATCTAAAGATGAATGATAATGACCATAAGCGCGATAAGCATTGATAAGTTGCATGACACGGGCTTGCTTGATCACTCTTTCTTCTGCGGGTTCACTGGCTGCGCCTACAAAATTTTTCTTAGGTTCTTTGGCTAAAGTTAAAAATTGCTCGCGAATGGCCGCATGCGAAACATCATTTCGGGTTTGGCCATTTACACTCGGCAAACTATTAAAATAATTGCGCCAGTTTTCATCAACCGAATGAGGATCAGCTAAATAGGATTCATACAGGTCTTCAATATAACTAGCACTCGAACCGGATAAATAAGAGGTCTCTAACATTTGTGCCATTGAAATTAGTTTTTCAGTCATTTTTTATCTCATCGTTCTCTGTGTCATTCTCAGCAAGTCATAACTTAAGTTATTTAAAATCAGGATTTCCGTTTATGCAGAAATCCTGCTATAAAATTTAAGCTAAGTCGCTTTTTCTAATAATTTACCTTTTATCTTAGAAATTGCCGCCGTTGGATTTAAGCCCTTTGGACATACCGCTGTACAATTCATAATGCCACGGCAACGGAAAACACTGAATGGGTCTTCTAAATTAGTCAAACGTTTCTCGGTGGCCGTATCACGGCTATCTAAAATAAACCGGGTCGCTTGCAATAAGCCCGCTGGCCCTATAAATTTTTCTGGATTCCACCACCAAGAGGGGCAAGAGGTGGTACAGCAAGCACATAAAATACATTCATATAAGCCATCTAGCTTCGCCCTATCTTCCGGTGATTGTAAGCGTTCGCGTACTGGAACTTCCGCATCATTTTGTAAATAAGGCTGAACCTTATGATACTGCTTATAGAAGGGAGTCATATCAACCACCAGATCTCGAATAACGGGTAAACCAGGCAGTGGGCGAATTACAATAGGTTGTTTTAAATCCGATAACGAAGTTACACAAGCCAAACCATTTTTACCATTGATGTTCATTCCATCAGAACCACAGACACCCTCGCCACAAGACCGGCGCATGGTTAAAGTTTCATCCTGTTTTTTAAGTTCTAATAAAGCTTGCAGCAACATCATATCTTTGTCTGCTGGTAACTGCAATTCAAAATCCTGCATATACGGCTTCTGATCTTTTTCAGGGTTATATCGATAAATAGAAAATTTAATCGTTTTGGTAGTCACTGCTATCCCCTTTTAATTAATTAACCTATACCCCGCTAGTTGTAGCGGGCACTTTGCTTATGGGGTTCTTAGGGAAAAAACCGTGGTTTTCCCTTAAGTTGCTCAGCGAAATTCGCATCTCGCCGAGCAAAATCCAAATTGACTAATAAGTACGCTCTTTGGGTACAAATGGTTCAACAGTCAATGGTTTCATATTGACTGGGCGTTCGGCCATTTTATCGCCATTAAAATACAGCAAATGCTTAAGCCAGTTTGCATCATCCCGCTGTGGATAATCTTCACGGCTATGGGCACCGCGACTTTCTTTACGAGTGGCCGCGGCTAAAGCCGTGGCACAAGCTACTTCCATGAGGTTGTCTAACTCCAAGGCTTCAATCCTTGCGGTATTAAAAGTTTTACTGGTATCGGTTAGTGCCGCATGCTTTAAACGCTCACGTAGAACATGCAATTTTTTCAAACCTTCTTGCATGGCTTCTTCGGTACGAAACACCCCAAAATCAAGCTGCATCACTTTTTGCATTTCTGCACGAATCTCTGCAATACTTTCACCTTGTTGGGTATTATCCCAGCGGTTTAAACGAGCTAAGGCGGCCTCTATTTCATTGTTACCCGCCTCTTGATAGTCTAAGCCTTCTTCACGCAATATTTTTTCGACATGTAGACCAGCAGCACGGCCAAATACGACCAAGTCTAACAAGGAGTTACCACCCAAGCGATTAGCACCGTGTACAGATACGCAAGCACACTCCCCTACAGCATATAAACCTGGCACAATTTGATCCCTACCCTCTGCATCGAGAGTCATCACTTGACCATGCATATTGGTTGGAATACCCCCCATCATATAATGACAAGTAGGTACCACAGGAATAGGCTCACGTACCGGATCGGCATGAGCAAATGTTTTTGAGAGCTCGCAGATACCTGGTAAGCGGGAATTAAGAATTTCGGCACCTAAATGATC
>JAQSXL010000059.1 GCA_029256685.1 Gammaproteobacteria bacterium
TAATAAGATGACGCGGGTCTTGTCGCTACCTTGTAAGGCTTAGCCATCCTAGCTTCGCTAACAAGTCCGGTCTTGGGCAATCCAGCCCAAGCCGTTCGCCGGGGCAAAGCATGCTTTGCCTGTTACCGGCTCACCCCATCGTCCTCGCATAGCGGCGGGCGTTGGGATCCCTGCATGCGCGCCACCCGGTATTTTATTAAGTCAATATCGGTCTGACAACGTACTAGGGAACCTATTTAATAGAAATGGCATAACGCATCAGGGGTGTTAGATTATGAAAACAGCTGAACAACGATTAAATGAGGCTTTGCAATATTGTGTTACACAGGGTTTGAAATTAACGACCTTGCGGCAAACAATTTTAACTATTTTGTACGAGCAGGCTAATCCTTTAAGTGCTTATGATATTTTACGCATTTTAAAGCTGACTCATCCTAAAGCCGAAGCCATGACTGTTTACCGGATCTTAAATTTTCTAGAGCAAAATCATTTGATCCATCGTATCACTAGCTGTAATACCTATGCAGCTTGCGATATGCTCATGCATGAACATCACGCACAATTATTATTGTGCGAACGTTGTGGGTATGCCGAAGAAATTGAGATTAAGCAATTAGAGAGTGCGGTCCAAACAACACTCAAACAATATCATTTTAAGGCTTCGGCTAAACCTACGGAAATTTTTGGGATATGTGAGGGATGTCAGGCAACTGCCAATTAAATCTTTACCGAATAAGTCCAGGCCTTCTTCTTTGCTCCAAATCCAAAAGCCTGCTTTTAAGTGCTAAACCAGCGGCATAGCCTGTGAGTGAGCCATTGCTACCAATAATTCGTTGGCAAGGCACAATAATTAAGAGCGGATTTCTCCCAACGGCCGCCGCAACGGCGCGAAAACTGGTAGGCATGGCTAAGCGTTTGGCTAGTTCTCTATAACTCAAGGTAGTACCATAAGCTACCGTTGTGATAGCGTGCCATACTTGCTGTTGAAACAAAGTGCCTGTCGCAAAATGATAAGGGACTGTAAAATTTTGCCTGATACCTTGCAAATATTCTTGCAACTGTGTCTCTACCCTTTGAAAAAGCGGTAGTTGGGTATGAAGCTGGCAATCTGCGCTTAAGCCTGGTTGATACTGTTGGCCCTTAATATAACAACCGGTTAAGGCTTGTCCATCAGAAAATAATAATACTTCACCCAGTGAAATATCGAGGTAGGTATAAAATTGGGTCATGATTTTTGCTCCGTTAAAGACAACCATAAATGCATTACCGCATACGAGCGCCAGGGACGCCAGACTTCGGCATAAACCTTAGTCTGCTGCGGCGAAGCTATTCCTAGCGCTTTCATGATCCCCAGATCGGCTGCTGGAAAAGCATCGGGCCATGCTAAAGCACGCATGGCTATATATTGGGCGGTCCATTCACCAATCCCAGGCAAGCTAAGAAGTTGTGCCAAGGTAGCGGGCACATCTACATTAGGAGCAAGGGTTAGTTGATCATTTGCAATGGCTTGCGCTAGAGCAATAATGGATTTAGCCCGGGAACGCGTAATTCCCAGCGCAGTCATTTCCTCAATTGTTGCCACAGCAATACGCGTTGCATTGGGAAAAACATGCGTCAATGCCAAAAAAGGGGTCTTTTGTAACTGACCAAAATAATTGGCAAAGCGTCCCGCTAAAGTTCTTGCAGCTTTAACCGATATCTGTTGACCTAAAATAGCGCGTACCGCCATTTCAAACCCATCAAAGGCTCCCGGCACTCTTAATCCCGGACGTTTTTCAGCTAAAGAACCCAACCCCATAGCAATTTCCTCGGGGTGGCAATTTAGATCGAATAATTGCTTAAGACGCCCAAGCACAGGTCCTATTACTTTAACCAATTCACTCGCTAAATTCACTTTAACGGCTGAGGCATTAGGCAAAAGTTCGGCTGTTATCCACCCCCTATGCCACTGACCTTGGTAATATAAATTTACGGTACGCCGATAAATGCCATTATCCATGCATTCAACTCCCGGAATAGCCCGCTCACCCATGAATTCAACGAGTGTCTGCCAATCCAATGGAGGCCGATAACTCAGCATAAATACTAAGGAACAGGCCGTGTCTATAATCGGCATGGTTTGACGAAAATAACTTGGGTTAAAACCATAGCGTTGCTTAAATAAGGCATTAAAACGACGCAAGCTAGCAAAACCAGCACTCAATGCGACTTCCGTAATGGACAGGGTTGTTTCGGTCAGCAAACGTTTAGCAAGCAGTAAACGCTGAGTTTGGGCAAACCCTATTAAATTGACGCCGAATTCCATTTGAAAAACCCGTCGCAGATGCCGCTCGCTAATGCCCATATGCTCAGCTAACTGCTGAATATTAGCCTCATGTAAAAAACCATCCTCAATTAAGCTCACAGCTCGTTGTGCTAAGCGGCTCACTGCATCAACGCTGGCATTGCCTGGCGCTAATTCAGGCCGACAACGTAAACAAGGACGAAATCCCTTTGTTTCAGCCGCGGCCGCACTTGGAAAAAATTGGCAATTTTTAAGATGCGGGGTTTTAGCAGAGCAAATGGGCCTGCAATAGATACCCGTGGTATTGACTGCTAAAAAGAAGCGACCGTCAAAACGGGCATCGCGAGAACGGATGGCCTGATAACATTGGGCTTCATTGAGTAATATAGCCATGAATATATCTCATCATGAATGAGTAATCATTATAGACATCTACGCTAATTATACTCGCCATTTTCGGACAGCACTGTTGATTTTTGCACGCCCACTTCATAATCTAGCCATAGAAGCAGCTTGGATAGGAAGGACATAATCACATCCAAATTATAGCGTATTAATGGCGGGTATTTAGCTTAGCCCTTAGAAGCCTTGCTCGCTCATTAGCGATAGAGAGCTAGCTTTAGTTAAATTGTAAATTATGTCGAACTCACATTAAATTAAATATTTTTTCCATTAACCTCTTAACCTAACAATTGATATTCTTAACTAATTCATTTTCCTATTAGTTTTAAGTCGTTAGCAATTTATGTTAATATAAAGTGAGCCTTAGATTTTCGAATCTAAGGCGTCGAGCTCTTGAGTTTTCTGTTGATTAATCTACAGCCTATCCACTTAAGAAGGAGACCATTATGAAAAAGATGCAATGCTTTAAATTTTTCGCCTTTACTTTCTTAGTTTCTTTATTTGCCCTTAACGCTTCAGCAGGTAGCTATGTTGATGATGCAACCACAACAGCAACCGTTGTCGCTAAATTAACCGCCGCAAAAAATCTTCCTGCTACCGATATCAAGATTAGTACCTATAAAGACACTGTGCAACTCAGTGGTTTTGTTGATACCAAAGGGCAAGTAAGAAGAGCCGAGCAAATTGTGAAAAAAGTTGATGGTGTTGGTAAAACGGTTAACAATTTGCTGGTTAAAACCAAACCCGAGAATGCCGCTACTCAATATGCTAAAGATGCGGCCATTACGACTAAAGTTAAAGCCAAACTAGCTACTAGTGAAGGTGTAAGCGCTACTCAAATTGGAGTTAATACTTATAATGGCGTAGTACAACTCAGTGGTTTTGTTGATTCGCAACAGGCCATTGATAAAGCCCCCAATCTTGTAAAGAATGTGGATGGTGTCACTAAAGTTGTTAATAACCTTTTACTAAAAGACCAAGAAGATGCTACTGACTAAGATTAAACTACCTAGCAAGTTTAGCTTTGGTTATACTGGCTCAATATCATTATATTGAGCCGGTTTTTATGCAGACTAATCTTGTATTCATTTCTGGGGCCTTAAGTAACGCACTCGTTTGGCGATTCCAATTGCCAGCCTTAGCAAAAATAGCCAAGCTATTTCATGCCGATAATGTCAGTCATAACAGTATAGAAGCCATGGCAAATCAATTGCTAGCGACCATGCCAGAACAATTTATCTTAATGGGTTATTCCATGGGCGGCTATGTGGCCTTAGAAGTCATGCGGCAAGCTGCTAAACGGGTTAATAAGCTCATTTTAATCAGCACCAGCGCTCATCCCGTTGATCCGGATAGCATACCTAATCGGCTTAAAGCTATAGAACTTGTTAAGCAAGGTAAATTTACCGAAATGTTAGCGGCTTCTAGAGGAATATCTTTTAGCCCCAAAAATACCGGGAATACCGAGTTACTTCAATTGAAACATCAAATGGCTTTAGCCGTGGGTCCTGAGGCTTTTTTGCGCCAGCAACAAGCCATTATTCATAGGCGCGATTACCAAACGGTTCTACCTACCATTAAATGTCCAACTTTAATCATAACCGGCACCGATGATCGGATATTACCAATCAGCGACTCTAGAAAAATGGCTAGCGCAATTCCCTCTGCTAAATTGATTCAGCTAGCCGATTGTGGACACATGCCAACTTGGGAATATCGAGCTCAAATGACGCAACATTTGCTAGAGTTTATTCAAGAATAAGTGAAACTTCTCTTAAGTTTATATAAAATAGTCTTAGAATAAAGCCTGGTTTAATAAAATGGACTCATTATTGGCATGGATTTGAAATGCAAGAAATTCAAAGTTAGCATCCGAATCAGTATTATCACTTTATTTGTGCTATTACTTGGATTTGTAGGTGCTTTAATTATTAGCATCAACCACTTTACCCTTAATAAAATCTTATTGCGAACCTCAAAAGACCTAATCCAAGAAGCTAGCTCACTCATTAAACATCGTTTGCAACTGTATTTACTCCCCTTAGATCGCGATATTATTGAGGCCGGTAATTTGCTGACCAAAGGGGTTATTGACCCCAATAACAACACTCAATTTGGTATTTATTTACACGAATTAATCAACCATAACCCGGATATTTATGGCGCTTATTGGGGGACCATGGCCGGTGATTTTTATGGAATCGATCGAGAAGCTACCAATAAATTGACGCTACAATATATTGTGCGTTCAACACAAACTCCTAGCAATATACGCTATGAACTCGATAGTAATGGCCAAATAAAAAAAACCATTCCTTTAAAAAATACAGGTTATGATGCAAAAACACGTCCTTGGTATCAAGCAGCCGTGCGGGAAAAACATCTTATTTGGACGGATATCTATCAGTTTCATTTATTTGCTGGCAGCGATTATTCATTACCCGGTATAACCGCCGCCCTTCCTGTCTATAATACTAGGCAGCAATTAATGGGGATTTTGGGCATAGATTTAACCATTGACCAATTAACAAAGTTTATTAATAACCTAACCGTTACTAAAAACTCTATCATTTATATTACCGATCAATTTAATCACCTGGTAGCTTTTCGTAAACGTGAGCAAGCCGCAAACTTGATTGGTAAAGAGTTAACCTCGGAACTTATTCAAGAGTTAGCTATTCCTTTACCTGCAGCAGGTTTATCAGGCAGTTCTTCTACTATTACCGGTTACTATGTTGACAAAAAGGAATATTTTGCTACTTATCAACCGTTAACCCACAATGCTGGGAATACCTGGCATATTACCATTATCGTTCCGGGTGATGACATCATAGGGCCACTTAAAAGTGCTAGCCTACGAGCCATGATCCTAGCGATTATCAGTTTATTGGGTGGAATCATGGTGGTGCGTTATATTTCCCAACGGATTTCTAACCCCATCATCCAGCTTGCCAATGAAGCTAAAGCCATAACAGAACTCGATTTAACTCAATCCACTACAATCAATACGGTTATTAAAGAAATTAGCTACATGAATGATGCTTTTGTAGCCATGCGCAGTAGTCTAAAATCTTTCCAACGTTATGTTCCAAGCTCCTTGGTTAAAAATCTAATCATGAGTGGTAAAATAGCCGAAGTTGACGGTGAAAATAGAGAACTCACTTTTCTATTTTCCGATATTGGTAACTTTACTCATTTAGCCGAGCACACCGAACCCCACCGATTGATGCAATTCTTATCGGAATACTTTGAAACCATGACTCAGGCCGTCATTCAAGCCAATGGTACGTTAGATAAATACATTGGGGATGCCGTGATGGCTTTTTGGAATGCGCCTTTACCCGTTTCCGATCATGCTTTACGCGCCTGTCAAACTGCCGTAGATATGTTAAAAAGAATGCAGGAACTCAATCAGCATTGGTGTAATCAAGGTCTCCCCAAGCTTGAAATTCGAATCGGGATTAATTCGGGATTTGCTATCGTAGGTAATGTAGGCTCCCAAGAGCGCTTGAACTACACGGCTATCGGCGATAACGTAAATTTAGGCAGCCGGCTAGAAGCCTTAAATAAAATCTATGGCACTCATATTATTGTCAGTCAAACAACGTATGAGTTGGTAAAAAATCATTTTACTTTTCGTTTTCTTGATCAAGTTGCCGTACGTGGTAAAGAACAAGGCGTAGCAATTTATGAGTTAGTCACGGATATAGCAACCGATATACTCCTCGCTTATCAACAGCAATTTATGTCGGCTTTCATTGCTTATCAGCAAGGTAATTGGCCACAGAGCTTAAGCCAGTTTGAAAAACTGGCCGATGTCTACCCAAAGGACAAGATAGCTAAGCTTTTTATTAAACGCTGTAAATGGCTCATTGAAACAAACCCGGCTCAATGGCATGGCATATGGAGGATGGAATAATGCCTAAGCAAACCATTAATATTTTGCAAATTACCGATATGCATTTATTTGCCGATATTAAGCGAGATTTGTTGGGTGTTGTGACCTATGATAGTTTTCGGGCAGTGGTAAAACATGCCACCAAAACTTTAACAAAATATTCACCGCAGTTGATCGTGTTAAGCGGTGATTTAAGCCAAGATGATTCAGAGGACGCTTATAGTCATCTGCTAAATACTATCTCGCATTTTCCTCAACCCATCGCATGGATGCCAGGTAACCATGATAAACCTAAGCTGATGGAGCAAGTTTTTGCTCACTCACGTTTAACCCATGATAAACACTTTATTTTAGGTAATTGGCAAATCATTTTGCTAGATACTCACTGGCCAAATCATGTGAGTGGCCAATTATCTGCCAAGCAATTACATTTCTTAGATAACACCTTGAGTAACTCTAAACAGCACGCCCTTATTTTTTTACATCATCATGTCTTGCCGCTTCACACAGATTGGCTTGATCCACTTAATTTACAAAATAATCAGGCGTTTTTAGCGATTCTTGATAAACATTCTTGGGTGCGTGGGGTCGTTTGTGGCCACGTCCATCAAGATTCTAGTATTGAGCGTAAAGGTATCCCCTTTATTTCGACCCCATCGACTTGCATTCAATTTAAACCCTTAAGTCGTGACTTCGCACTGGATAGCCAAATGCCGGGGTATCGTTATCTCCATTTAGAAGCTGATGGCAGTTTACACACCACCTTATACCGCCTTGAAGCAGATAAACAATTTTTACCCGATATGCAAAGTCAGGGTTATTAGCTTTTAATTATTCTCTTGCAGCAGCTAGTACACTGTCATGCCGATATTGGCTAATAAATAACGCAGGATCCACTAAAGCCTTATTTAACATCACGCCCCAATGTAAATGAGGCCCTGTCGCTCTACCCGTTTGCCCTACTAAACCTAATAGGGTACCTGTCTTAACCAGTTGCCCAGGCCTCACCTTGATTTTACTCATATGACCATACATAGTGATTAATCCTTGACCATGGTCGAGATAAACAGCATTTCCAGAATAGAAAAAATTGCCTGTACCTAACACGCGCCCAGCGGCAGGTGCTTTAATAGGCGTTCCTGCCGGAGCCGCAATATCTAATCCTGCATGCGGTGAACGTGGTTCTCCGTTATAAAATCGTTGCAAACCAAAAGCACTACTGATCCGGCCTTTTAGCGGCCAGTTAAACTGTAAGTTAGGCTGCATGGCTTGAGTCCAGGTATTTTTAAGCTTATCAATGATGACTTGTTCTTGTGCTATACGTTGCAAATCGGCAGGGTTTGGATTGACCTTACGTTTATTGGCAATGGTTAAATATTGGGTTGGATAGGCTTTAGCCCTAACGGTAAAAGTTTGCTTAAGCGTTTGTCCAGCCTGATCGGTATAATTAATTTGATAGTTGCCTGGTTTCGTTGATAACGGAATACCCACGATAGCATAGTCTTGTTTAGATGCATTTAATACCATGATCTGCCGGCCTTGAAAAATCACCGAGGATGGACGTTTGAACTTACTAGCCAACGGCAAGGCAACGACGCCTCCGGGTACGGCTTCGGCTTTTGGCAAGTGATTATTTGCAAACGCTATACTACCTAGTAAGCTGAAAAAAATAATAATGAAAAAATTTAGCTGCTTCATTAAATCCCTCTCTATCCTTAAAACATTCTGAGATCATTGAGCTAATACTCGGGTCTGTCTAATTAGTTAAGTTCATAGCTTACTTTCTTATATAAAAACAGTTGTTAACTTTTTCTAAATAACTTTACTTAATTCACCATGACGAAAACAACTCAGGAGATGGTCATTAACCATTCCCGTGGCCTGCATATGGGCATAACAAACCGTAGAACCCACAAAACTAAAACCACGCTGCTTCAAGTTTTTGGCCATAGCATCGGAGATAAGCGTACGAGCCGGCACCTCACTCATGTTTTGCCAATGATTATGAATAACTTGGCCCTCGGTAAATTGCCACATGTAATCAGAGAAATTGCCGTGTTCTTGCAAATTCAGGAATGCCTTGGCATTACTAACGGCCGCTTGAATTTTTAGGCGATGGCGGATAATACCCGCATTATTTAATAATTCAGCGAGCTTAGCATCGGTATAACCAGCGATTTTTTCTGGATTAAAATTATCAAAAGCCTGGCGAAAATTTTCTCGTTTCCGTAAAACGGTAATCCAGCTTAAACCAGCCTGCATGGTTTCTAATAAGAGAAATTCAAACAGCTTTTGCGCATCATAAACGGGGACTCCCCATTCCTGATCATGATAAGCAACATATAACGAATCGACTCCACACCAACCACAGCGCTGCATTATAACCTCCAATTATGCTACTTAACGCAGTGTAGCATAAAGGAAGTCATAATTTCAGAGTCTTAAGCAACTGACGCGGCAGAAGAGGGATCATAAAATTCGAAGGGTGGAGCAGAAGGCTCGCAATATTTATACTCTGTTAAATTCTGGTAAGGCGTAGTAAAAAATTGATAATTTTGCTTGGCCTTTTGATTTTCAACTTCAAGCTGGGCTTCGGTTAACACCTTTTCCAAGGCTTGTTGTCTAGTCTTATTTGTACACCGAATCCGTAGAGTAATATTGCTATAGTTACTATAAATCAGCATAGCAATTTCTTTTAAAATTTGCTTTAGCTCCTCCTCATCGTTAGATTCAAAGCTGATGCGAGTAGGTTCCACTCGCATTTTAAGCTTACCCATTTTTGCCACAAACTCTTCATGCCGTTGAGTATTAATATCTTCTAATACCATACCCCGGCGTTTTTTTATGACAAAGGTACGTAATTTTGCGATAAAAATAAGATTTAAAAAATCAATCTGATAACTTAAACCTGGCTCACGAACAGAATCCTCATCAACGGCTTCTAAAGCATATTCAAACCTTGGGCTGACCGCTTTAGATTTACTTACAGGATTAAATAAAGAATTTGAACGATAAAGGTTAAATAAAGAAGATGAGTATGAATTTAGTACTGGCATAGGCTCCTCCATGAGCGTTATTTTCCAATTCAGTGCTCATTATACCAAGCGATAAGCAAGAAAAAAATAAGCCAATAGCTCATTAGTTTGTAAGAAATTACTGACTCCTCAATTTTAATTAGGGTAACACCATTACAAACAAGTAAAAATTAGCTAAACCATGGACTTTAATAGCCCTTTTAGTTTACGATTGGGATTATGAACTATCGCCACCTCTATCACGCCGGTAATTTTGCCGATGTAATGAAACATACTATTCTACTCGGTTTGGTCAATGCCTTTCTGGGTAAAGATAAACCCTTTTGCTATTTAGATACTCACGCGGGTATAGGTTGCTATGATTTGACCTCTAGCGCCAGCCAAAAACAGGCCGAATATAAAGCCGGCGCCGCAAAACTTTTTCAATTAACCGATACACCCACTTTAATCACACCCTATATTCAAGCGATTAAAACCTTAAATATAAAAAATTTACGCTATTACCCAGGCTCGCCTTATTTTGTTAAATCATTATTACGCGAAAATGATCGCATGTTACTCTGCGAATTACACCAAGAAGATGTACAGACTTTAAAACAGCTTTTTGATGCCAATAAACAGGTAGCGGTGCACCATTTAGATGGCTATCAGGGCTTAAAGGCCTTTTTACCTCCTAAAGAAAAACGAGGCCTGGTTTTGATTGATCCGCCCTTTGAGCAGCCGGATGAATTTCAGCAAATTTTAGCCGGTTTACAAGCGGCTTTAGCACGCTTTTCTCATGGCACTTATGCAATATGGTATCCCTTAAAAGATAGTTATAAGCTTCAGCATTTTAAACGCAGCTTACAAAATCTAGCGGTAAATAACTTGTTAGTGGCGGAATTAGCCATAGACGAAATCAATCCCATGCTACCTTTAAGTGGCTGTGGGATGGTGATCATCAATACCCCCTGGCAAGTAGATAAATCAATTCAAGAAATGCTGGCATGGCTATGGCCAGTTCTAGCTAATGAGCGGCGCGGATTTTATCAAGTTGAATGGCTAATTCCGCCTAAGTAAGTGCTGCACGCCCGCTTGCCACAGCGCCAGCATCAACGGCTAACCGAGAAAAAATATAAGCGGTAGTCAAAGTCATTATCGCTAAAACCAGAAAAGTTTGATGATAAGCCCCCAACACCGTAATATCTGCCTTAGACGATTGGCTAATAAAAAACCCTAGCCAAACCGCACACACCCCCACTCCAAAGCTAGATCCCAATTGTTGCGAAGTACTTAGCATCACAGAGGCCTGATTGGTTTTTTTTGCAGAAATGTCGGCAAGGACTAAG
>JAQSXL010000060.1 GCA_029256685.1 Gammaproteobacteria bacterium
TACATGAGCATTTTGAACCCATTTTTGTAGCGAGATTGGCCGCTAATGTGGGTTTGGAAAGAACTCTATTTTTTGTCATAGTCACTCATTTTACACCTATGCTTATAAGAATAAAGTTTTATGGGGAAAGGATTTTTTATTTGCAAAGGCGGACTTCTACCATAAAATAAGAGAAGGCATTTTTAACCTTAGGAGATAAACGATGGATAAAAAGCAACTGGCTTCAACCGCTGTGGCCGCAATTTTAGCGACTGGTTTAACCGTAGCTAATGCTGCGCAAGCGGCCGCAAAAATGGAAAAATGCTATGGGGTCGTAAAAACAGGCATGAACGATTGTGGTACCTCAAAACATGCTTGCGCCGGACAAGCTAAAGTCAATAGCGATCCAGAAGAGTGGTTATTTCTTCCGGAAGGAACTTGTAAGAAAATTACGGGTGGTAACACCCAGTCACCTAAACATAAGTAGGTATTTCACATAATCATAGGGGCGTAACTGGTCGAGAGAAAGACTTTGGTTGCGCTCCCTAAGCTTATTTTAACTAATCGCCTATGTTAAGAACCTTGCAACAAAAGCTGCAAACCTCATTACGCAGTTCTTTAGAAGAAGAGATTAGCGCCTCCTATCTATTTCCCAGTGAAACGCTTTCCGTTAAACAGCGATTAGCGATATACCGGCATAATATCCTAGCGTCTTTATTACGAGCGTTAACGGAACACTATCCAGTCTGCAAAAAATTAATAGGGGATACCGCTTTCACAGGTATAGCAAAGCAGTACATGGCCTTGTATCCATCCCAGTGCGCAGATTTAAATAGTTATGGCGCAAGCCTGGCAGATTTTATGGAAACCTTGCCCTATATTGAGCAAGTGGCTTATTTACCTGATGTTGCAAGGCTTGAGTGGAGTTGCCATAGGGTTTTGCAAGCACCCGATACTCTAGGCTTGGATTGGTATAAGCTTGCCGAATTACCTAGCGAAAATCATGAGCAGCTTATCTTTGAATTAGCCCCCAGCGTTAACCTGTTAAGTTCAAGTTATCCTATTCATCGCATTTGGAGCGTTAATCAAACGGATTATAATGGCCCGGAGCCAATTAATTTAGATGAGGGCGGCGTAAAACTTATTGTTTGGCGGTATAGAAATGAGCTCTGTCTAAAACCACTGGACGAGCTATCTTGGCAGGTATTAGTCGCGTTTTCACAGCAAACCTCTTTGGGCGAAATTTTTACTCGGTTGAAGATGCAAGAGGCGTTGTTAGTGCTATTGCCCGAGTTTATTAACCAAGGTTGGCTTGCAAACTTCTCGGTGGCTACGGTAGAGTGCTTGCGAAACGCTTAGGAGTGCTAACCGCTATGAAAAAAATGCTCTGATTTACCCTGGGTATTGTCTATAGAGGGTTATTTTAGCCAGGTGCATTAACCCTAAATTAGACATTGAGGTGGCGGCGCTTTCTTGCTCGGCTAAATCCGTGGTGAGAGAGGATACCTCAATACCATTCACTAGTGATTTAGGCAGGGTTTCTAATATAACTCTATACACCTCGGCAAGCGGAGGTAGCGGCTTAAACAGACCCATTTTGTAGTGGTAGGATACTTCTAGATCACGGGTATGCTTTTTGAGTAAGCCTATCGTCTCGTATAATTTCTCTTGAGTGGTTTTCTCACTGGTTTTTAACGCATCCACCTGCGCAGATAATTGCTCCAGCGAGTTCATTTCCTTAGCCGTTTGCGAGTATGTTCCAGTCCTTACGCCTTCTGGGTAAGTAATTAAGGTTTGTTCTATTTGTTCTAGTAAGGGTAAGAAGATGTCTTTTGATTCTATTTCTGTTGATAGCATGACTCTGATTTTCTCAAAGAAATCAGGCACCTTGGCGGCCTCAACACCGGTCAGGATATAGACAATATGAGCGAAGGTGTCTTGACATCCCACAGCCGCTTGTAGGGTATCATTGTAGACAAATTGCATTAATTGTTTGGCATATAGGCTCCAGGCATAGGCTTCATCAAACGTCAACTGGTAGTGCTGCATCCGGTTCTGGATAAACTGCGCTTGTTTAAAAAGCGCGGTGGCCATGTGGGGAGAAAGTCTTATGTTGCCAAAACTAGAGTAACAACATAGGGCTCTTGTCAAAGCGAGCCCTTCTTTAGCTAGCCGAGAAAAGGCTAAAATAAATAATATCCCTTTTTCCGATTCTATATGATTACCCATAGCATAACCACCGGCAATAATATTGATCTTAGCCCCATTCTGGCGATATTTCTCCACCTGTGCAATATGGCCACCTCTAGCATAACCTTGAGCAATGTAATGGGTATTTGGCTCATGTAGGGTGCAACATATCTCTACTAATTTAGTATAACCACCCATAGCATAACCATAAGTAATGTAACGGATATCAGCCCCGTGCAAAGTATGGTACTCCTTCACTTGCGCAGTATGACCGCCTCTAGCATAATTCTCGGCAATAATATTGATATCGGCGCCATGGTTTTTTAACCAGGTTACCGCCTGATGATGGCCTTCAAAGGCTAATTGCGCCGCAGCACTCCATCCATATTGGCCTGGTGCCGGTTTCTCAATCGAGGTACTCGTGAGTAAACGCTTTAATTCAGCCTCATCACGAGTTAATGCCGCTTGGTAAATGGCTTGTTGAATATGCATGGTGGTATTTGCTATCTGTAGCAGAGTTTGTAATTCCCTATTATACCTTGTTAAGCTTAAGGTAATCTTAACGAAAGTTCTTGCAAAATCCTCCTTGGCGCAATTTCTATGAAAAATGTGTTCAAAATAAGTTGTGTTTGACTCTATTTCAACTTTTACTAAACCGAGCTTGGCTCTATACTTTGTTGCTTTGAATGCAATACCTTTTCAGTTTCTAAGGGCTGTTCGGATTGAGTAGGGGGTGATTTTACCGACAGCAAATGATTGTGAGTTACAACTCGGTCATGAATACGGGCATTTTGAGGCGGTTCCATCATTAAGTTACTATGAAAAGTATAGCCTTTCGCCTCTTGACTTAAATGAAGAATCTCTTGGGTATCAATGAAAATTTCTTTTTTTCCGGTGACTGTCAAATGGGGTTGTATAGCGGCTGGGAAATTAAAGGCAAGCTGCATAGTATGATCGGTATTTATGGTAATGGTTAACACTGCTTGCTGGCTTAATTGATTATAGGGAAAATTAAAGCTTATTGTTTGTGGCAGCGGATGTTTACTGTCTGTAGTTTTTTGAGCTATAGGTTGTTCTAGCGATTCATTATCTGTCCATATCTTACCGAGAAAACCTTTTATATTTCCCCATAAACCAGCCGGCTTAATCGGTTTATCGGTTATTACGGTTTGTATGGGTAGTTTTGACTGATAAACCAATGGCTTAGCTAGACTCAGTAAAGCCTGGACGGATTCGCTAGTCGAGACATTTTCTAATCCTTTGGTTATATAATTTAAAAAAGCTACCATGCTAGCTTGTTCGGTTATCTTTTTATCGAGCTGCTGTCCGAAGCTAATGGTAATAGGGGCATCATTGAGATACTCATACAAGGGGGTATTGACCTTTGCAGAACGTAAGCCGCAAGTAGCTAAAGCCGTGACAAGGCGCTGTACCACCCTAACATGAGGATTTTTGGCCGCCTCGTTAGTTAAGCTATAGCTAAAATGTTCGGTAAAGCCACGCATTTCATGATTGATTTTTGCTTCTTGGATAATATGATTATTCAGCTGTTGTTGAAAGCGCTCGATAATTTGAGTTTCTCTAGCAATAGCCTCTTTTAAATTAAATTTAATACCACGCTTAGCGGGAAGCGGATCGCCGGGTTTATAATCTAAAGCGGCTTTGGGAATACGCAACTCGAATAATTTAAATACTTGGTTGCCATCCCGCAAGGTTTTATTATTACTGGGATCGGCTAATAACCCATCGATAAAAATGTGTAATTCTTGTAACTTTTGTACCCGTTCTAGGCAAAGTTGCTGTTGCAAGGCCGCATTATTGGGCTGTTGTAACATTTTGAAATTATCTTCAAGTTCAGTATTGAATGCCAACAGTTTTTCCCGATATTTCTCTAGTTTGGTCTGCTCTGAATCGGGTAACTCTATTAGTTGTTGTAGCCATAAATTAGCAATAACCCAATGAATGAGAATATCGCTTGCATAGCTTTTGTTTAATTTTTTGGATAGGGTCATGGCTACAATAGGTTCTGCGACCCGTTGGTCTATACCGCTTACTGGCTCCGGTTTTGCTAAATCTCCAAGTTTATTGGTAACGTGTTGTGTCTCGGTATGCAGAATATGCAAGTGTTGCTGGATAAGACTGGCCACGGTATCAAATTGTTTAGATTGTAGGTTAAATTTTTCGCGGGCTAGATTTTCTTGATATTTGAGCAATTCTTTCTTTAAATTATCTAGTAATACCAAGCGATCGTTACAATTATTGGGCTCTATTTGTCGGTAAAATAATTGATAGTAATTATAAGTAATATTGATCTCATCAATGAGTAAGCGCATATGTAGCGCGTTCATTTGCCGAGTAGCGCTATGATGGGGATTAAGCCTTAGCCATTGTTGAGTCTGCTTAATGGTTTGAACTAGCGCATTACTTAATTCTGGATATTGAGCGGCATATAAATTGCGTGGATCGTGTAGATCAGCTTGCTTAATTTGACTAGATTCATTGATTTGTAGTAAGGCTTGATAATCGGGCTCTATCCTAAGACTACAGTAATTTTGTATGGCATTATCTAATTTTTTATCAAGTTCCGAGCGAATCTCAAACTGACTATAGCTTTGCCAAGCCTCATAAGTGAAAGAGGCGGGTGTTTTTAGTAAATACTCGGGTAAATCATATAATGGATCGGTTACCAAGGTAGCCTGTAACATCGTGGGATCACGTTCGAACTGTTTTTTAATGGAGTGAGCGTGGGTGTATAACTCATTGCATTTTTGCAGTTGCTTTGCGGAAATAGCAAAGTGCTGTTTTGCATAGGCCTCGGGCATATTGATGGAAATTTTGGCTTGCTTAATTAATTCTTTAAGGGAGGGCATTAATCTCTCGGCAACCCTGTCATAAACATCCACGGCATAACTTAATAACTTAAGGCCTTGGTCCGTATATTCATAGCGGATTTTCACCTTAGCGGCTAAATCATAGCTTAAGATTTCGGCGGACGTATTGAAAAATTCGCAGGGGATAAATAATTCTTCTTCTGCGATTTGGTATTTTTCCGCGGGATTAAATTTTTGCAGTAAAGGAGAAATAAGCTGGATGAGTTCGGCGTTATCGCTATGTCCCGAACAGTGCCATAAGAGTTGTTTACTGGTGGATTTTGCTTGGGTGAGTGTCACACTGCAATGAATTAATTGTTTATTCTGTCTAGCTAATGTATTAAGCGCCGCTGTCGTTTGTGAGAAGAGAGCGCTTAGCTGTTGCTCGGTGGTTAAAATTTGAATTGCGGTTCTATCGTTTTGTAACAGTTGGGCTTGATAATTGTGAGCTATTTTATTTAGCCCTTTGAACTGGCTAAGTAATTGTCGGCGCTCTTGTTGCAGATGTTCAAGTGCAATGCGCAGGGTTAGACCATGTTTCTGGCCGGTGGTGATGTCCTGAACAAAACTATCTAGTTTGCCGCTAAATTGGGCTAGCATCTGCTCAGACGAGCTTAGTTTGGCGTTAAGTTGTGCTAAGGGTTTATGTAAATTATCGGTATTAATAAAATCCTGAATAATTTTACTGGCCTCGGGTTTTAAATTTTCCTCTCGGGGTTCATAGCGCACGGATTTCTGATAAAGCGCTTTTAAATGCACGTCATCCGTGGCTTGCGCTAATATAGCGTTAAGCAAATTTTCATCGGGTTTAATCTGGGGTAATGGCGCTAATCTAGCCTGATAATCGGTGATGGTGGCTAAGGTGTTTTTAGCAATTTTTCTGTCTAAATGGCTAATTTTATGAGTAGCAAACTCCTCATGATGCTGGGTTAAATCGGCAATAATGGATTCAACGGCTATAGGTTGTGAGGTAACCGCTGGTTGACTGGCTATATTTAGCCAGCGCTGTGCGTATTCGGGAAAGTCGGTGGTTGAGGCTTGAATAAGCTCCATACTTTTGGTATGAATGGCCTCACAAATGGCTCTTAAGCCTGTGTCATTAGCCATCAAATGGTAGCGTTTAGCTATTTCCAGCCAGTACTGTAAATTACTTGAGATAGATTTGGCTTGAGTTAAACTCGCAGACACCGCTTGCTTCAATTCTGCTGGATTTTGCTTGGGAAGCGTAAAATCATCGGTAAGGCTGGGATTTACCGTATCATCTAAAATTAGCTCATGACTAATAAAAGCAGTCAGCTCATTCAGATAAGCCATAAGCTTTTGTTCTGACCAGTTAGCCAGCTGCTCGGCAAAAAATTGCTGAATGCCTTGGTAAACGGATTTAAAGCCAAATAAATTCTGTTGCACTTGAGTGGTAGCCCAAGCTTGCCAATCCGCTATAGTTTGTTTGCCTGTACGCAAACTGTCAGCCACAGTTTTAGCAAGCAGCTCACTATTATGTTTATTAGCCGGCTCAACCCTATCAAGTTCAAGCACCATATCTTTAGCAAGATAAAGTAGCGAAGGCACCAGGGCACCGGTAAATTGACTTTGAGCTTTGCGAAGCTTAGCAAAATTACCTTGTAAGGAATAGAGATCTAAGAGTTCATTAAGCTGCTGTTGAGCCTTGCTTGATAGTCCTGCTTTGGTTCGGCTAAGTCTACCGATCCCCTCGGAAATGAAAGCGCTAGTAATGGCTCCCGCACTAAAAAAATCGCCACGGGCTAAAGATGCGTGCGCAATGTGTACCCAAAATTCATAGGTTAAGGTGCGCTGGGCTATCGCGTGCTGTTGGAGAATATTTTCAACCACATAATAGGTGATGGCCGTTGCGGTATTAGCCGCAGCCATCATATTGGGACAATAGCTTGCATTACCATATTTGCTAGGATTTGACCATTCCTCCCGCGTAATTCTGCTAAACGTAAGCCGGCTGAGTGCAAATAAGTTATTAGTATAAGTTTCTACTAAGGATTGATTGATGAGCTGTTGTTGATTGAGCTCTCTAAAGTCTTTTTCAAAATCGGGCAATCCCCAATAAGTAAGAATGAGTTGCTTGTTGGGAATGGCATTACCGTGGCCCAAATATTTTTGTTTATCTATGGTGTACTGATGAGCCTTTAGCAATTGATTAGCCGCCGCGGTATTTTGTATTTTTGCTGCAAGTTGTTTATAAAATAGTTTTTGTTGCTGATAAGCTGCATCATTACGGTACTTGGATTTTTCATTAATATATTGGGCATTGGCAACGATAGTCGGGGTAATGTGGCGTAATTGATCCAATTGCACGGCATAATCGGTGAGTAAAATAAATTGTTGTTCTGCGGTGTTTGTTTGTAACAGAGCAAGGGCTATTTTTCTTAATTGGGCTAAATAAGCCTCGGCTTTTGACGATAGATCTTCTAATATTTTCAGTTGTTGTTTCATGACTATACCGGGTTTTTTACTCAATTAACTTAAAGCATAACAGAGAAAGCTTAACGTAATATTAACTAGCTGAAAAAAGCGTTATACCACCGCTATAATTAACGCGACGCTCAATAATTTTTTCTAAGAAATGGATGGCGCTAAGGCGATGGTTTGGGCTCTATTGGGCTAGCTAATGGACTGCCATATACGGTCGAGCCATGATAAGTGTTCTCAGGAGTTGAAGGCGTACTAGGCGTTGACCATATACTACTACGTGAACCATTTATTGAATCGGTTTGTTTATTATCCATACGTGGGGTTAAAGGCTCTTCTTGCTCCTCCTTGGTTTTCTGCGGCAGCGTAAAGCTAACAGAGCGTTTGTGTTTAGCAAGGGTGGATCGTTCAGTTTTAATAGAGCTGGTGGAGGCTGGTTCTTTAGAAGAGAGGATAGCCGGTGTGGTATCCTTTTTTTTAGGAATGTCGAGTTGAAGAGGCCTGCTTGTTGATTTTGATTCCATAGTAGAGTCTTGCCGGTTTAAGGGGGGCGAGCCAGTCACTGTTTCGGCTTGAGGCTTAACTTCAGTTTTTTTAGGATCGGTTTGAAGTTGCTTGGATTTTTTGCTTGAGGAATCTGTAGAAGAGGGCTGTGGTTTTTTAGGGCCGAAAAAGAATTTACCGATTAAAAAGGTAACCGCGGCTACGCTAAAAGCGGCTATAACGGTTTTTAAAGAGGCTTTAATTTTTTCATCTTTTTCGGCTGGGATAACGGAGTTTTTTTGTGGTGAGAGAAATGATTGGAAAATAGCTTCAAATAGTGATTTGCAATAATCTATGGTCTTGATTATAAAGTTTGGCATAATTTTACCTTTATCTAGTTTTCTATAGTAAGGTTTCCCTCCCGATTTTTCCCATTATCTAAAAAGTGACTAAGCCTGTTACGTTTAGTCACTTAAGGTTCATCCATTACATGCTACATACTTTCATGGGTGCTTCAGCCTCTGCAATGGCAGAGGCCATGTTGTTTAACTTGATCAGCGATGTACAAGCCACTTTTAGCAAGGGCATTTTGTTTTCGTCTATTTTATTAAGCAAGGTGGAGGCCTGAATAGGATCTTGACCCTCTAGCTTGAAGACAAGTTCAAGCAGCAGTTTAGGTAAACCACTGACCATCTCATACTGCTCTCTTAATGCTTCGAATTGGATAGGATCCTTGTCTTTGTGGTAAGCTAGATACTTTTGTTGGCTATAAACTTGGCCTTTTGCCAACATGCCAATGAGGGCATCCAATTTTTCTAATAATAAACTTTTAGCATAGCTAGGCGCTTTGCTGTTTAATTTGGTTGAAAGTCCGGTGATTTCCTGCAAAATTTTGTAAGTGGTATCCGACTGAGTTTGCAGCTTGGCTAAGCATAGGGGGGTAACTATATTTTTGGTTTCTTTTTGGATATTCTTATGCCAAATTCTTAACCCATCCGCTAAACGGCACATTTTTTCGGCCAAATCATCCACTTCTAATAAAGCTTCTTTCAAGTCACTATTTTCTTGGTGTAATTTTTCAATGGTTTGCTGTTGTTCAGATAAGCTTTGGACTGAGAAATGTTTGGATAAATGGCGGTGAACGTTATTGGATTGAGCTATCTGTTGTTTGAATAAATCCCTTTTATTTTCAGTCGAATCGAGTTTTTCTTCAACTAAATTTAATTTGCTAGCCCATTGCTGAGAAAGTTTTTGCATAAAATTAGCTAAGTTTGTAAATTCCTTGCTAATGACTGTTTGGGATTGCGCTAGCTCTTGTTGGTGTTGTTTTACAAGCTGAGCTGTTTCTTGACGTGCTTGCGTGGTTTCTTGTTGAGCCTGATTTAATTTTTGTTGATAGTCTTCATTGCTGCGCTCTACTTGAATGCCTTGACCATCTGTTTGATGTCCTAAGATGTTAAGCTCTGTTAATACCTCTTTAAAATTTTGAAACAGCTTTCCAAAGGCAGTTTTTTGAGCGGCGGAAGTTTGCCGTTTGGATATTTTGTCAATAGTCTTACTGCAAAAATGAGTAAATCTTACCAAATTGACAATATGTTCGCTACGTTCCTCGATTGCTTCAGGGGTTGCGGGTATATTAGTGGGTTTAGCATAATCAGCCACCTTATTACCGATCTCATCTGCTATGGTTTCAAAAGCCTTATAAATCATATTTTGTTGAATTTCTTTTTGTTTGGCTAAAACCGTCCTGCGGCCAAAGCTAAAGAGGCCAGGAACATTTTTTTTACTTTCCCTATTAAATTCTTTAATCAGGTCATGAGTTTCCCGAATATAACAATCATTAACTTGCTTTATAAGTTCTGCTTGATTGAAATGTTGTCCGCCTATGGCCCTTACTAGATTAGGATAGGCTTGATTAAGCTCGCTCTCTGAAAAAGCAATGATTTGCTCTGCCAAAAAGCTTTGATATTTTAGCTTAGCCTTAAGGCTGCGCTCATAGAACGATTTAAACCATTTTCTTTTAAGTAGGGCTGCTTGATCTTTTGTAATTTCATCATCAAGCGATTGTTTTTGGGTTGTTAATAACTCTAGTAGTTTATTAGCCATAATTTTTCCTAATTAAGTTACCATGCAGGCGAGCACACTAATTCTTATAGCAAGAGCGGTAAAGCCCTCAAGAATTTTTTAATTTTAGAAGTTAAGGAGTTCTAGTTATAAGATAATTTCTGCTATTTTACTCCTCAACTATAATCTATATCAATTAAAGAAATCAAATCCGTATTGACCTTATCTTATCACTAAGAGTTTCTAAGAGGTCTAATTCTTTTTTCACTTTACAAGCAATGGCAGGACCCTAGTCATCTTAGTTGAACAATATCAGCCTGACGCTGTCCTAGCTCTCAAGAATAGGGGACTTAAAGACAGATTTCTTAGGCGAGAAAACGCTAATTATAAGCTAAGTCTTTGTTTATATGGGTATTTTAAAAATATCTCAAAAATCATTTTGCCATTTACCGGATATCTTGTAGGATATGCTTACCAAAATGTATGGAACTTGTTATTAAAGGACTTAAGCCAATTAATCTAAACTTTAAAAAGAGGTTTTTGTTTCATGTTAATTAATCAAGAGCTAGCTCAAGAATTTAAAGAAGCTGTTAAAAAACTTTATAATCAATTTTCTTTAAAATATCATGCCGGTTATCCTAAAGCCTTTCAATCATTATTAAAATTACAGGCATTTTATTCAAGTTCTAGTGTCGATCTGGACGTGCTTAATAAATTATTATTAGAGGCTAAAGAGGTACTTGCAGGTGGAGATGCTTTCAGAATTACTACCGCCTATTATGCAGATTTAACCAAAGCGATTGATTTGATAATTGATCGTTTCACCCACAAAAAAACTCGGTTAGAAGCTTCTCTACAACAAGTAGTAACTCCTCCTACCGAAACCTCGG
>JAQSXL010000207.1 GCA_029256685.1 Gammaproteobacteria bacterium
TAAGCTAGGGCAAGCGCTAGCAGAAAATAACCTTTCCGGGGCGGCAGGTTGTTATCAGAAAATTGCCGAACAATGGCAGCTCTTAGGGGAATTAGAAGGCCATAAGGATATGCGTAAATTTTACTTTCATAAAGCCTTAGACCTTTATCAAAAAGCTAGCAAATATGCTGATATAATAGATCTGGAGAACGTCGCTAATCTACAGCAATGGCTGTCGATAATTGA
This sequence comes from Gammaproteobacteria bacterium, assembly GCA_029256685.1. GTDB lineage: Bacteria > Pseudomonadota > Gammaproteobacteria > JAQSXL01 > JAQSXL01 > JAQSXL01. Next base: position 226 of record JAQSXL010000207.1, read on the forward strand.
GAGTAAGTCTCATAAAACAAACACCCATTATTTCTTGCCTAGTCATTTACCATTACAGGTTCAAACGAATTTTGCCAATAATACCGATAGCACAGAAAGCTCTAGGTTACTGCCCTCTCTTTCTAGTGGATAATGTATAATAGTTAATTCAAGTCTATGTGTAAGGTATACATCCTAGGGCTCAATCAAATAATCTCATACCATTTATATTAAATAATCTTCCATTGCCAGGACATAGGGGTATAAGCCAACCTTGTTTTTCAGGGATGAAAAACTATAGAGCGTACAAGGAGGTACTGGCAAGGGAAGATTTATGAGTAGGAAGGGTATCAGTTCAAAATATTACGGGATTTACGTAAAAACTTGTATGCTTAATCCAGTTCGCGACATAAAGCTGGCGAGTAGTGGAGTTTACGGGCTAGTCAATGAACAACAGAGCCTGTTTTATAACAAAGAAACGGATAATCAAACGAGATTTTGCGTAAGCATCTAGCTAAAAAAAATTATTATTTTGAGCTTAGATATCTTTCGTTGTCTATTGTTGCTAGCTATACAAATGTGGTTAAATAGCCCCATTTAATTAGTGATGGTTCCAATCATGCTCCAGGTATTACGTTCTACCCTAACGCCCTTAATTAGTTTGATTATCATCATTTTAGGCAGCAGTTTGATGACTACCCTGCTGACCGTTAAGTTATCACACTTGGGCGTATCCAATCTCATGATAGGTGGCATGTCTGCTGCCTTTTATGGTGGCTTAGTATTAGGTTCTTTTAAGATCGAGCCTTTTATTGCAAGAGTAGGGCATATTCGGGCTTATGCGGCTTTTGCCTCTACACTCGCCGTGGTTTCAATTCTTCATGGCTTGTGGCTTAATGTCTGGGTTTGGTTAATCTTGCGTCTAGTCGCAGGCTATAGCATCGCAGGCCTGTTTGTGGTGATTGAGAGTTGGTTACTAGAGCGTAGTACTGTTCAAACCCGTGGTCAAGTATTGGCGCTCTATATGACAGCCTTGTATGCGGGCCAAGCGGCGGGTCAATTATTATTAAATGTTAGTGATATTAACACCTTGGTACCTTTTTGTTTAATTACCCTGTTATGCTCCTTATCGATTATTCCTTTGTCTATAACCTATGTAAAATCGCCCGCGCTAGGCGAGCCCTCGGTACTTAATTTTCTAAAGCTGTATAAAATTTCACCCACCGGTGTGATTGGTAGTTTTTCTTCGGGCTTAGTGCTTGGAGCGGTTTATGGTTTATTACCCCTGGCAATGAGTCAATTTGGCTATTCTCTCAAAGAAATTGGTTGGTTTATGGGCTTGACCATTTTGGGCGGTACCGTGTTACAATATCCCATTGGTCATGTTTCCGATCGCCTTGATAGACGCTATGTGTTAATGATCGTTTATTGGTTAACCTTAGGTACTAGCCTTAGTTTATTGCTCCTAGGCGGGAGTTTGAAATTTTTGTTTGCTATTTTAACCTTTACCTTGGGTGGGTTCGCATTTGTGCTCTATCCTCTGGCTATTAGCCATGCCTGTGATTATTTGACACCTAAGGATATCGTTGCGGCAACGGGTGGTTTATTATTGGCTTATGGAATTGGTGCTACCCTGGGGCCGCTTATTGCCCCGGTTTTTATGCATGTACTAGGGCCGCGTGGTTTGTTTGTCTATTTTATTTTAGTTGCTGGAGTAATGGCCACCTTTATTTATTGGCGCAGCAAGGTAAAACCATCGGTTCCCTTAGCAGAGCAACAAGACTTCGTGATTGCTACTAGCACTACACCTATTCTTAATGAGCTGGATCCACGAGCCGCGGATATTGAACAACATGGTTGATAAATTTGTGCTGCACGAGCAATTAGTAAAAGACACTTATCCCTTATTAGTTTGGCCTTTATGCAAGGTATTGTTGATGAATGACAGTCAATACCCATGGCTTATTTTAGTGCCGCAGCGGTCAGCTATTAAAGAAATCTATCAGCTTGAATTAATCGAGCAGCAACAATTGCTACAAGAAATTAATTGGGCTTCCCAAGCCTTGCTCAATCTTCAACCCGATAAGTTAAATATTGCTGCGTTGGGTAATCAGGTGCCTCAACTGCATGTGCATGTAATCGCTCGTTTTAAAAATGATCCCGTTTGGCCTAAACCGGTTTGGGGCGCTGTGCCAACTAAACCTTATCAGGTAGCGCAACTAAACCAGGTAATAGTTCAGTATCAACAATGGTTAACAACGTTTCATGCGACGATTTAGCTGGCTTGGTTTAGGGTTAATAATATGTCTATTAGCCGCATGGCAGGCCATGACTTGGTGGCAGTTTTTGCATACCCCAATAATACCCGTTGGTAAGCCTCAGATTATTGAACTTAAACTAGGGACTAATTTATTTAGTTTATCAAAAGAATTACAAAAGCGTGGATTATTACGGCATCCAACTTATTTTGAATGGCTGGCAAAAGTGACGGGGGCTGCCAACCGTTTAAGAGCGGGAGAATATAGTTTGCCACCGGGCATCACACCACTTGCCTTACTCGATTT